>DATNJD010000139.1:0-7732 GCA_035604075.1 Acidimicrobiales bacterium | reverse complement strand
ATCCGGATCGGCGCCTGCGCCTTGCCCAACTTCCGTCCCACCTTCTCCGCCAGCGCCGAGGTCACCTCGTGCAACGTCTCCGCCGTCCACTCGCATTCGGCGTAGGCGTCGAGAGCACCCTGCAGGATGGCCGGCGCCGATGCATCGGCCTCGAGCGCCGCCCACGTGGCGTCGTCGATCGCCGGTTCCGCCAGGAAGAGAAAGTCGACCATGGCCGTCGCTTCGCCGAGGACGGTGATTCGTTCCTGGACGAGCGGTGCCATCCTCCGCCAGACACCTTCGTCGAAACGCTCCGCCGGCCATGGCGCGTGGGGTGGTTCCATCCACGGCTTCGCCGCCACGATGAAGTCGTCGACGGACAGGGCCCGGATGTACTCGCCGTTCATCCACCGCAGCTTCTCCACGTCGAAGAAGGCGGGCGAGTTGTTCACGTCCTCGAGCCGGAACAGCTCGACGAGCTCTTCGGCGGACATGATCTCGCGCCCGTCGGGGGGGCTCCAGCCGAGCAGCGCCAGGTAGTTCCGCATGGCGTCGGCCAGATACCCCTCGTCGCGGTACGACTCGACCGCCACCGTGTCGCGTCGCTTGGACAGCTTCTGCCGCTTGGCGTTCACCAGCAGCGGCAGGTGGGCGAACACCGGCAACGTCGCCCCCGGGCCCTCCAACGCTTCCCACAGGAGCAGACCTTTCGGGGTGGAAGGCAGCAGATCCTCGCCCCGGATGACATGGCTGATGGCCATGTCGATGTCGTCGACCACGTTGGCGAGCACGAAGAGCGGAGCCCCGGAGGACTTCACCACCACGAAGTCCTCGATCGAGGAGCACTGAAAGACGACGTCACCGCGGATCAGGTCGTGCACGACGACGCTGCCCTCGTCGGGCGTCCGGAACCGAAGGGCTCCGGCTGTCCGGTCGAGCCCCCGGTCCCCGCAGTTTCCGTCGTAACCCGGGGTGGCGTTCCCCTTCGTCCGGGCGTCGATCTCCTCGCGGCTGCAGTCACAGGCGTAGAGCGCACCGGCCGCCCACAGCCGGTCGACGGCGGCCGCCGTCAGGTCGGCCCGTTCGGACTGCCGGTAGGGGCCCTCGTCGGGATCCATGGCCAGCCAGTGCAGGGAGGAGACGATCCCGTCCACCCACTCCTCGCGGTTGCGTTCGGCGTCGGTGTCCTCGATCCGCAGGATGAACGTGCCGCCGCTCTGCCGTGCGTACAGCCAATTGAACAGGGCCGCCCGCGCGCTGCCGACGTGCAGGAATCCCGTGGGAGACGGCGCGAAGCGGACCCGGGGCCGGCCGCCCCCGGCCTGCTCGACCACCGTCGGTTACTCGTCCTCGACGAGCGTGATGGCGCCGGTCGGGCAGTTGTTGGCCGCCATCCGGACCTTGTCCCACATCTCGGCCGGGGGGTTCTCGTTCAGCACGTAGAGGTACCCGTCGTCACGGACCTCGAAGATCTCGGGCGCGATGCCCATGCACACGGCGTTGGATGCGCATACGTCGTAATCCACGACCACCTTCATGGGGGGGACCTCCACTCTCTGCGCCCGATGACTGCGCCGGTTGAGACAACTGGGCCGGATGACTGGGCGAAGTGTACCGGCGGGTCGGCTCAGGGCTTGTCGGCGCCCAGCACCCACATGGCGAAGAACTGCGATCCCCCGCCGTAGGCCTGGCCCAGTGCTCGGCGGACCGTCTCCACCTGGTGGTCGCCGGCCTGGCCCCGCACCTGCATGGCCGCCTCCAGGAACCGCAGCATCCCCGACGCTCCGATGGGATTGGTCGAGAGCACCCCACCGGAGCAGTTCCAGGGGATGTCCCCCCCGTCGAGGGCGGTGGCCCCGGAGTCGGTCAGCTTCCAGCCCTCGCCCTCGGCGGCGAAGCCCAGGGATTCGAGCCACATCGGCTCGTACCAGCTGAAGGGCACGTAGACCTCGGCCACGTCGATCTCCCGCCGGGGCTCGGTGATGCCGGCCTGGTCGTACACGTCGGCGGCGCACTCGCGGGCGGCCCGGGGGTTCACCTGGTCGCGGCCGGCGAACATCGTCGGCTCCGACCGCATGGCCATCCCGTGGATCCAGGCCGGTGGATACGAGGCCGAGGCGCTGTCGGCCACCGATTCGCTGGCCAGCACCATGGCGGCGGCCCCGTCCGACGACGGGCAGGTCTCGAGATAGCGGACCGGGTCCCACAGCATGATCGAGTCCCGCACCATCTCGAAGGAGATGTCCTCGATGTGCAGGTGGGCGTAGGGGTTCTTGAGCGCCTGCTTCCGGTCCTTCACCGCCACCAGGATCCCGATGTGGTCGGGTGCTCCCGATCGCCGCATGTAGGCCCGGATGATCGGCGCGAAGTAGCCGCCGGCCCCGGCCAGAAGCGGCGCCGAGAAGGGCTGGGGGATGGACAGCGCCCACATGGCGTCGGAGTCGGACTGTTTCTCGAAGGCCACCGTCAGCACCCGCTCATGGGTGCCCGACGACACCAGGTGGGCGGCCACCAGGGCCGTCGACCCCCCCACCGACCCGGCTGTGTGCACCCGGATCATCGGCTTCCCCACCGCCCCGAGCGCCGGCGCCAGGTAGAGCTCGGGCATCACCACGCCCTCGAACATGTCGGGCGCCTTCCCGATCACCACGGCGTCGATGTCGGACCAGTCCATCTGAGCGTCCTCGAGCGCCCGGACGGCCGCCTCGCGGACGAGCCCGGCGATGGAGACGTCCTCGCGCTTGGCCTTGTGATAGGTCTGCCCCACCCCGATCACGGCCGTCCGTTGCGCCATCGTCATCGCCTCCCGCCGGCGGGTTCCGCCGCCAGTGCGCAGACGAGGTTCTGCTGCAGGCACGGCCCCGAGGTGGCGTGGGCCAGGGCGGTCTGCGCCGTTGCGTCCATGATCCGGCTGGCCGCCTCGCCGATGCGGACGAGCCCGGCCACCATCACCCCGTTGGCCGCCAGTGCGCCCCCCGACGGATTGACGACCACGGCGTCACCGAGGCCGAGGGCGTCGCGCAGGATCAACTCCTGGGGGGCAAAGGGCGCGTGCAGTTCGGCCACGTCCACTGACACACCATCATCCGACACACCGCCCGTGCCACTGCCCTCACCGCCGCCGGGCAGAAGGCCGGCCCCAACGGCCGCTCGACGGGTCGTCGGAGAGATCGTCAGATCGCGGGCCCCGAGGGCGTGTGTCTCGATCCGGTGGTCCATGCCCGTGATCCAGGCCGGACGCTCGCACAGGTCCCGCGCCCGGTCGCCGGCGGCCAGGATGATGGCGGTGGCGCCGTCGGTGATGGGGGGCAGGGCGTGGCGCCGCAGGGGGGCCACCACGTAGTCGTCGCCGAGCAGCTCCTGCGCCGTCTTGTCCCCGGTCACCTGGGCGTTGGGGTTGTTCCGGGCGTCGCGGCGGCTGCGGGCCGCCACCTCGGCGAAGTCGGCCTCGCCGTACGTCCCGGCGTCGATCAGCGCCCGCGCCTGCAGCGCCGCCAGCGCCACCGGGTCGGGCCACAACGGCGCCATGTAGTAGGGGTCGAGCTGCAGCGTCAGCACCCGGCCGAGCTCGCTGATCGACGAGCGGCCGAAGGAGAAGACGAGAGCGGTGTCGATGTCGTCCTCCTGCAGCTGCGTCCACGCCTCGTACAGGGCGAAGGCCCCGTCCATCTCCACGTGGCTCTCCCGCATGGGCGGCCACGCCCCCACGGCGTCGAGCGCCTGGACGAAGCTGAAAGGCGCCCCGACCAGATAGTCGCAACTCCCCGAGCAGACGAACCCCATGTCGTCCTTCGAGAGCCCGATCTTCTCGAACACGTCGACGATCACCGGCTGCAGCACCTCGACGTCGTTGCGGAGCTCCTCCCGCCGCATCATCTTCGACTGGGCGAAGGAGACCACCGCCACCGGCCGCACCGGCCGGCCCCCACCGGCGGCGGCCATCAGAGGTACTCCGAGAACGTCTCGTAGGCGGCGTCGGGCTCACCCGAGGGCCGGAAGTACTTGACCGACGCCATCGTCGGCCCCAGCTCCTTCTTGTCCACCCACACCGCCTCCACCCGCATCCCCATCCGGATCTCGGCCGTCGGGATCTCCTGGATCAACCCCATGAAGGCGATGTTGGCCCCGTCGAGCAGGATCTGCGCGCAGATGTAGGGGATCTCGATCGACTGGCCCTGGAAAGGCACGTTCACCACGCAGTAGGTCGTCACGATCCCGTTGTTCCCGAGCACCACCTCGTCGGTCGTCGGTACCCCGTCGGTCGGACACGACCCCCGCGGCGGCACGTAGACCTTCTCGCACTTCGGGCACCGCTGCCCGAGGAAGCGCCCTTCGGCGATCCCCTTCAGGTAGCGCGACTGGGCCAACCCGGCCGTGAACTCGTACTCGATTCGGATGGGCGTGGCCAACATGGTGACCGGCTCGCTCACACCGCCGTACATCAGCCGCTCCCCTCGGCCACGAAGCACTCGATGTCCAGCATGTGCCCGATCCGCTCGGCCGCCGGCCGCCACCGGGCCGTCACCCGCATCCCGCTCCTCATGGCGTCGGGTCCCGGGGCGTCGACCACGTGCAGCATGGCCGTGTCGGCCCCGTCGAGCTGCACGAGAGCCCAGGCGAAGGGACGGTCGAGCGGCTGGTCCTTCTGCGGCACGGACGCCCACGCCCACGTCGTCACCACCCCGGCCGGCCCCACCTCGACCAGTTCGCCCACCTCCTCGGAGGTGATCGGGTCGTACTCGGTGGGCGGTACCACCACCCGTCCGCTCGGGCTCGTCGCCCCGAGGATCGTTCCGTCGCGCAGTCCCGTCAGGAAGGCCCCGATCACGGGGCCGGTCGAGCGCGTGTAGGTGTACTCGATGACGTGGGGCGACCTCAGCACCTCGCTCTCGGCCATGGCGGGAAAGTAGAACACATTTCAGTTCTCTGCCAACCGCTCCCGGTCCCTGGCTCAGGGCAAGGTGATCTGCCTCGTTCCGGGCGGGGGTGACCACAGGAAAGCGCCGACGCCGGCGCCGGAGGCGAGCGGGCGCGCCCCGAGACGGCGCTCCACAAATCGCGATGCCTCCTCCAGAACGGCCGGGGTCACGGGATGGTCGAAGTTCTCGTGCGGACCGAGAACGAAGACGACCTCGCGCCGATCGACCCGGTACGTCTGGCCCGGTCTCTGGAAGGCGTAGACGGAGTCCCGTTGGGCGAACCGGCCCACCACCGGCAGAGAGACGATCACCTCGGCACCGGCGGGGATCAGCTCCTCGATGTGGGCCAACTCCGACGCCGCCGCCGGGCTGACATAGAGCCAGGCCCGGGGGATGGTCGGCAGGGCCAGGACGGCGAAGACGGCCAGGAAGGTCGCCCACACCACGGCTGTCACCGTGGCCACCCGCCGGGCCAGGCCGCCTCCCTGGAGCAGCCGCACCAGAACCATGACGGAGCCGACCAGCAGGAAGGGCATGGCCGGCCACGACTGGAACGAGGCGCCGTACCTGATGAAGAGGCCGCTGGCGTCGAGCAGGTTCGGCACCAGCACGACCACCGCCATCCCGAGCCCCCAGGGCGACAGCAGGCCGGCGGCCCCGGCGACGACGACGAAACCGGCGATGACCGACCAGTGGGATCCCGCCATGGCGAGCACGGAACCCGGATGCCCGAGCGCACCGGCCACCACGTCCAGCACGCCGACCTGGCCGTGATGGGGTCCCACCAGATAGCCGTAGGCCGACCCCACGAACTGCCCTTGCACGCCGGCCGCCCCCAGGGCGTCGAAGACCACCACCCACACGAGCCCCACGGCCGCCACCACGGCCCCGGGCCGCCGGGTTCGTCGTCCCGCCACCACGGCCGAGAGGCCGATACCCACCAGATAGGTGCCGGCCAGAACGTGCGAGACGAGGGCCAGAGGCACCCACACCCACAGCCGCCGGTTCCGCCCCGCCCACAGGTCGTAGCCGACCAGCACGCAGAACAGCGCGGCGATCGGTTCGAAATGAAAGTCGTAGGCGATCGTCTCGTAGACCCACGGGTTCACCACCATCACCACGGCGGCGCCCACGGCCAACCAGGAACGGGTGCGACGATCGATCGTGCCCGGAGCCGTCTCGACCACCCGCACGATCCAGCGGAAGGCGACGATCTCGGTCAGCACCACCACGACGTCCTGAAGCCACAGCAACATCACCGGGTGCGGGTCGACGTGGTAGAGCAACGACAGCGGCCACAGGATGAACTCGGCGTTGTCTCTCCAGAACGGGATGTTGAAGCCCGTGCTGTACGGGTCGAGATGGCCGTGGCCGAGGGCCCACCACGCCTGCGAGTAATTGGCGAAGTCGTTCGTCAAACCGAAGCGGCTGTACTGGATGCTGCTGAAGACGAGCATCACCGCCAGTTGCAGGCCGAGAAGAGCCCCGCCCACGATCCGGACCGACCGCGCCGTCCCGTCGCCAGGGATCACCGGCGCCGCCACGGGGTCCGGGCGGCGGCGGGCCCCGCTCGACGACGTCTCGGTCGACGTCCCGGTCGACGCCTCGATGACGGCCGCCATCAGGGCAGCCGCACCCGGGTCGTGCCCGGTGGCGGCGTCCAGGCGAAGGCGTCGACGCCGGCCGCCGAGCCGAGGACACGGGCACCGAGCCGGTGGGAGACGAAGGCGACGGCCGCGTCGGCGGCCCGCGGAGGAAGCGCATCGTCGAGGACCTCGTGCGGGGTGAAGATGAAGACGACCTCGCCCCGATCGACCCGGAACGTCTCACCGGCCGTCTCGAAGTTGTAGATGCTCCGGCGCTCGGCGAACCGGCCGATCACCGCCCCGGTCGAGATGACTTCGGCGTCCGGCGGGACCATCGCCTGGACGCGGGTGAGGACTGCCGCGGCGGCGGCGTCGACGGACAGCCAGTCCCGGGGGATGCTGGGCAGGGCGACGACGGCGATCTCGCCCAGCAGCGCCGCCCAGACGGCCACGGCGACGATCACGATCCGGCGCGCCGCCGGGCCGTGCTCGAGGAGCCGCAGCACCATCATCACCGAACCGACCACGAGGAACGGCATGGCCGGCCATGACTGAAAGGCGGTGGCGAACCTGATGAAGATCCCGCTGCCGTCGAGGACGTTCGGCCCCAGAACCACGAGCGCCATGCCGAATCCCCACGGCGACACCACCCCGATCATCCCCACGATGACGAGGAAGATCACCACCACGCTCCAGTGGGAGCCGGCCACATGGAGCGCGGCGCCGGGATGGCGCAGCACGCCGGCGACGACGTCGAACACCCCGACCCGTCCGTGGTGGGGACCGGCCAGATAGCCGTAGGAGGCACCCACGTAGTGGCCGTCGTCCCCCGATGCGCCGAGGGTGCTGAAGACGACGAACCACACCAGTCCGACCATGGCGATCACGGCGCCCGGCCGCCGGGTCCGTCGCCCCGCCAGCATCCCCGACAGACCGATGCCCACCAGATAGGTGCCGGCCAGGACGTGGCAGGCGAGGGCCAGGGGAACGAGCCACCGGAGCCGGCGGATCTGGCCGGCCCACAGGCAGTAGCCCACCGCCATACAGAAGAGCGCGGCGAACGGCTCGAAATGGAAATCGAAAGCGATCGTCTCGTACGCCCAGGGATTGACGGCCAGCACGACGGCAGCGCCAAGCACGAGCCAGGGCGCCGCCCGTCGCGCCGTCGGTCCCGTCGGTCCCGTCGGCCCGGCGACGACGGCGACGATCCATCGCAGGGCGACGAGCTCCGTGATCACGACGGCGAGG
>DATNJD010000138.1:0-8086 GCA_035604075.1 Acidimicrobiales bacterium | reverse complement strand
GGAGCCTTCGAAGAATCGCGTCACCTCGTCGATGCCGTCGATGAACACGAAGCTGCGGACCTTCGAGAACTGCGAGCTGATGGCGTGGACGAGGTGGAGGGTGAAGCGGGCGAAGGCGGCTACCGACCCGGAGATGTCGGCGATGACCATGATCTCGGGCTTGGCCGGACGGGGATAGCGGAACTTGGGATCGACCGGGACCCCGCCGGTGGACAGCGAGTGCCGCATGGTGGAGCGGAAGTCGAGCGGGCCCTTGCGACCGTGCCGGCGCTTGCGGGCCAGACGGACGGCCAGCTTGCGGGTGAGCGGGGTGATGGCCCGGCGCAACGACGCCAGTTCCTCCCGCGTGGCGTGCATGAAGTCGATGTCCTCGGGCAGGGGCTTGCGCAGGGAACGGGCGAGCGCCTCGGTCCCGCGGTCGGCCACCAGTCGGCGGCGGATCTCGTCCTCGATCTCCTTGCGCAGAGCGTCCAGCCGGGACTGGAACTCGTCGCGCGCCAGGCGCTCCTCGAGCGGGGTCAGGGTCCCGTCGGGCGCCTCCTGACGGGCCGACTCCATCAACCGCTCGAGGACGCCGTCGAGATCGAGGTTCCGCAACGTCCGGTAGAGGTAGTACGTGCCACCCACCGGCCGGCCCGGCTCCATCCCGGCGAACCGTCCCACCGCCTGCCGGGCGAGGGCGGCCATCTGGGCCTCGTTGGCGTTCATGAGGGCCCGGAAGAGCATCTCGGCCAGTTCCTCGGGCGTGAGTCCCTCACCGCCCCCGCCGCCCTGCCGGCCGCGTTGGCCCTCACCCTGAGGCAGGTCGGCATCGTCGTCGGGCCGGTCCACGGTGCCGCCCTCGTCGGCATCGATGTCGAACTGCGGGCCGCGCATGGCGAAATAGACCTCGAAGGCCGTCTCGAACGCCTTCCAGTGGGTGGACGACTTCACCAAGGTGGCGGCCAGCGCGTACTTGAGCGCCTCGCGGTCCTCGAGCGGCACGTGGTGGACGGCTTCGGCCGCGTCGAGTGACTCGGTGAGCGAGACGGGTAGGCCGGCGGCGCGCAATTCGCCGACGAATCCGGTGAGGACGTCGAGCACGGGCCGACTCAGCCCTGGGCGTCGGCCACGGTCAGCTCTTTCGACGCCCGCTCCAGATCGCTTCGGTACTTGAGCAGGACGTGGAGCGTGGCCTTGGCCTGCTCGGCGTCGATCGACTCCACGCCGAGCACCACCAGCGTGCGGGCCCAGTCGAGCGTCTCCGACACCGAGGGGTACTTCTTCAGGTCCAAGGTGCGCAGGGAGCGGACGATGCGGGCCACCTGATCGGCCAGCTCGGCCCCGATGCCGGGCACCCGGGTGAGGACGATGTCGCGCTCGCGCTCGAGCGAGGGATAGTCCAGGTGCAGGTAGAGGCAGCGTCTCTTGAGCGCCTCCGACAGCTCCCGGGTGTTGTTCGAAGTGAGGAAGACGAGGGGAATGCGCTCGGCCCGGACCGTTCCCAATTCGGGGATCGACACCTGGTACTCCGAGAGCACCTCGAGCAGAAGCGCCTCGGTCTCGAGCTCCACCCTGTCCACCTCGTCGACGAGGAGGACGACCGACTCCTGCGAACGGATCGCCTCGAGCAGCGGCCGGGCCAGCAGGAACTCCTCGGAGAAGATGTCCTCCTCGAGGTCGCGCCAGGCCACGCCCGAGCGGGTCTCGCCGTGACCGGCCTCGGCGCCAGGAAGGTCGCTCCCCGAGGCGCCCGGTTCGCCGTCGCCGTCGGCCACCACCCGTTGGGCCTGGATGCGCAGCAACTGCTTCTTGTAATTCCACTCGTAGAGGGCCTTCGACTCGTCGAGACCCTCGTAGCACTGCAGCCGGATCAACCGGCTGTCGGTGACCCGGGCCACCGATTTGGCCAACTCCGTCTTCCCCGTTCCGGCCGGACCTTCGACGAGGACCGGCTTGGCCAGGCGGTCGGCCAGATAGACCACGCCGGCGATGCCGTCGTCGGCCAGGTAGCCGCCCTCGGCCAGACGGCTTCGCACGTCGCCCACCGAGTCGAAGCGCGGCGGCCCCGGCTCGGGGAAGCCCAGAGGGGCCGGGGTCCGGGCCCCTCCCGCTGACGGTGTCTCGTCGGTGCCGCTCACCCCCGGACCTGCCCGTCGCCCCGGACCACGTACTTGGCACAGGTGAGCTCCCGCAGCCCCATGGGGCCGCGGGCGTGCAGCTTCTGGGTGGAGATACCGATCTCGGCACCGAGACCGAGCTCGGCTCCGTCGATGAAGCGGGTCGAGGCGTTCACCACCACGGCGGCGGCGTCCACCTCCCGACAGAATCGCTCGGCGGCGTGCAGGTCCGTGGTCACGATGGCCTCCGTGTGGCCCGATCCGAACCGGGCGATGTGGTCGATGGCTTCGTCGAGACCGTCCACAACCGCCACGGCCAGTTTGAGGTCCAGGAATTCGGTGGCGAAGTCCTCGTCGTCGGCCGGCGCCATACCGGGAACGAGGGCCCGGGCCCGCTCGTCGCCGACGAGCTCGACGCCCTCGAGAGCGGCCGCGGCCCGGGGGAGGAAGGTGCCGGCGACGTCGCGGTGGACGAGCAACGACTCGGCCGCGTTGCACACACCGGGACGTTGCATCTTGGCGTTGACGACGATGGACAGCGCCGTCTCGAGCTCGGCGGCGGCGTCGACGTAGACGTGGCAGTTGCCGTCGCCGTCGATCACGAAGGGGACGGTGGCCTGTTCCCGGATGGTGGCGATCAGCGAGGCGCCGCCCCGGGGGATGAGGCAGTCGATCACGCCGTCGAGCCGCATGAACGCAACCGCGCTGTCGCGCCCGGGATCCTCCACCAGCACGACGGCATCCTCGGGCAGTCCCGCCTTCTCCGCCGCCTCACGAAGGCAGGCCACGATGGCCACGTTGGAGCGCAGTGCCGACGACGAACCGCGCAACATCGTGGCGTTGCCCGCCTTCAGGCACAGACCGGCGGCGTCGCTCGTGACGTTGGGCCGGTTCTCGTAGATGATGCCCACCACCCCGAGGGGCACCCGGACCCGCTCGACCTTGAGGCCGTTGGGCCGCACCGACCCGTCGACGATCTCGCCCACCGGATCGGCCAGTGAGGCCACCTGCCGCAGCCCCGCCGCCATGGCGGCGAGGCGGCCGTCGGTGAGCCGGAGCCGGTCGAGCTGGGTGGCCGTGGCACCTTCGGTCTCGGCCCCCTCGACGTCGGCGGCATTGGCCGCCACGATGTCGGCTGAACGCTGTTCGAGCAGGTCAGCGGCGAGGCGCAGGGCCGTGTCCTTCGTCGCACCGGACGCCGTGGCCATCACCCGGCTGGCCGCCTTGGCCCGGCCGCCCAGCTCGGTCACGGAGATCGTCGCCATATCCCAGGCTACCTCTGCCCTTGTCAGGCAAGAACCACGAGGTCGTCACGGTGGACGATCTCGTGGGCCACACCGTCGGGCAGATCGCTCGTGCGCCGACCGGCCCACGATCCGATGCGCTCGGCCGGGTGCCGGACGAGGCCCTTGGCGAAGACGATGCCGTCCGGTCCGGCGATCTCGACGGCCGCCTCGGCGTCGAACCGTCCCGACACGGAGACGACACCGGCGGGGAGAAGCGACGCGTCGCCCTCGACGACGGCCCGGCGCGCCCCTTCGTCGACGACGAGCGTCCCCGCCGAGGCCACGGCGAAGGCGATCCACAGCTTCCGGGCCGGGAGCCGCCGGGGTCGGGGCCGGAAGACGGTGCCGATCCCGGGCTCGCCCGCCATGGCCGCCTGCACGACACCGGGTCGCGAGGCGTCGGCGATGACCGTCTCCACGCCCGACCAGGCGGCGATCTTGGCCGCCGCCAACTTCGACGTCATGCCCCCGCTGCCGATCTCGCTCCCCGTCCCTCCCGCCATCATCTCGAGCCGGTGGTCCACCTCCACCACCTCTTCGATCAGAGACGCTTCGTCGGTCGTCCGGGGATCGGCCGTGAGCAGGCCGGCGGTGTCGGTCAAGAGCACCAGGAGGTCGGCCGCCACCAGGTGCGCCACCAGCGCCGCCAACCGGTCGTTGTCGCCGAAGCGGATCTCGTCGTCCGACGTGGCGTCGTTCTCGTTCACCACCGGCAGCACGCCCAGTTCGATGAGCCGGGCCAGGGTCTGCCGGGCGTGGAGGTACTGCTGGCGGTGCACGAAGTCGAGGGGGGCGAGAAGGACCTGGCCGACAGACACGCCGTGCACGGCGAAGGCATCGTCGTACACGCGCATGAGCCGGTGCTGGCCCACGGCCGACACCGCCTGGAGCGTGGCCGGGTCGGTGGGACGGGGACCGCCGCTCAGAGCCGCCCACCCCGCCGCGATCGCCCCCGAGCTCACGAGCACCACGCTGTGCCCCGCGGCGCGCACCTGGGCGAGGTCGGCGCTCAGTCGTTCGATGGCCGCGCCGTCGACGCCGCCGTCGGTGGCCGTCACCGAAGACGAGCCGATCTTGGCCACCACCGTCCGCGATGTGCCCACCGTCGACGTGCCCGTGCCGGTGCCGGTGCCGCTGTTCACGATCCCCGACCGCGGCCGCCGGATTTGCCGCCACTTTCGCGACCCCGGTGGGGACCGCGCCGACTCCCGGCAGAGACCGCCGCGGTGGCATCGAGGCCACCGGCGTCGCTCTGGTAGGTGAAGGTCAGCGCTCCCAGGTGGACCACGTCCCCGTCGCGGGCGCCGGCCCGGACGAGGGCCCGTTCGACGCCGAGGCGCCGGAGCCGCTCCTGGACGTAGGCCACCGCCTGGTCGTCGGTGAGATCGGACAGCGCCACGGCCCGCAGCGCCGGACGCCCCAGCACCACGAACGAGCCGTCGGCCTCGTGGACGACCTCGATCCCGTCGGGCAGCGGACGGTGGACCACGACGGTGGACGAAGGCAGGATCTCGGCCGCCCGCGCCTCGGTCACGAGACGGGCCAGCCGTCCGAGCAGCGCCGTGACGCCGTCACCGGTCACGGCCGAGATCCGGCACTCGATCGAGTCGGGACCGCTCGCCGTGTCATCGGAGCCCACCAGCAGATCGGTCTTCGAACCCACCACCACCCGGGGACGCTCGAGCAGCTCCGGCTGGTAGCGGCCCAGTTCGTGGAGCAGGATCCGCTCCTGCTCGGCGGGGTCCACCCCGTCGACGGCGGCCAGGTCGATGAGGATCACGAGCACCCGGGCCCGTTCGACGTGGCGCAGGAATCGGTGCCCGAGACCGCGGCCGTCGGCGGCCCCTTCGACCAGGCCCGGGATGTCGGCCACCACGATCTCCGTCTCGCTGCCCGGTCGACCGACCCGGACGACGCCCAGATGGGGCTCCAGGGTGGTGAAGGGGTAGTCGGCGATCTTGGGCCGGGCGGCCGAGACGCGCGAGATCAGGGTGCTCTTGCCGGCGTTGGGCAGACCCACGAGGGCCACGTCGGCCACCAGGCGCAGCTCCATGTCGTACCAGGCCTCTTCCCCCTTCTCGCCCTGCTCGGCGAAGGCGGGGGCCCGTCGGCGGTTGCTCAGGAAACGGGCGTTGCCGTGGCCGCCGCGGCCCCCGTGGGCGGCCAGCCATCGGTCCCCGGCCGCCGCCAGGTCGGCCAGGACCTCGCCGCCGGCGCCACGGACGACGGTGCCCACGGGTACGGGCACCTCGATGTCGGACCCCGAGGCCCCGTGCTTCTTCTTCCCCTGGCCGTGGACCCCGCTCGTCGCCGCGCGATGGGGATGGTCGCGGAACCCGAGGAGCGAGGCCTGGTTGTGCGACGCCACCAGCCAGACGTCACCGCCGCTACCCCCGTCGCCCCCGTCGGGCCCGCCCCGCGAGACGTGGGCCTCCCGCCGGAAGGACACGGCACCGGCACCGCCGTCACCGGCTTTCACGTGGATCTGGGCCTCGTCTACGAACCCCGACACACGCCTGATCCTACGTGGGGGTGTCGCCGGGACTTCACGCCTGCCGAGGCGTCACCGCCGACCGGCTGGGGAGGCCGGCGGGACGGTTCAGACCTCGGAACGGACGTCGACGAGCTTGCGACCCTTGCGGGTCCCGAACTTGACGTAGCCCTCGGCCGTGGCGAACAGCGTGTCGTCGCCGCCGCGGCCCACGTTCTCACCGGGATGGAATTTGGTGCCCCGCTGGCGGACGATGATGGCCCCGGCCAGGACCTTGGTCCCGTCGAAGACCTTCACCCCGAGCCGCTGGGCATTCGAGTCGCGGCCGTTGCGGGTGGATCCGCCGCCCTTGGTCTTGGACATGTCCTGGTCCTCTCCGTCCTGATCTCGGCTCAGCGCCCGGCCGGCACCGTGATGGAGGTGATCTCCACGGTGGCGTAGTGCTGGCGGTGACCCCACCGGCGGCGGCTGCGGGTCTTGGGCCGGTAGGTGAAGCCCCTGATCTTCGGTCCGAGCTCCTCGCCCACGATCCGGGCGGCCACCACCGTCCCGGCCAGCTGCTCGGGGGTGGCGAGCACCCGGTCGTCGTCGACGACCAGAACGGGGTCGAGCTCGACGTCGGTCCCGGTGGGCAGGCCCAGCAATTCCACCCGGAGCTGCTGGCCCTCGGCCACGCGCTCCTGCTTGCCCCCGGATCGGATCACTGCGTACATAGCCTGGCTACTTTACAGGAGAGTCTCGTCCAGGACGATTCCCCGGCCCTCACAGATGGGGCAGGTGCTCGAAAGGGACTCCACCAGGCCTTCGGAGATCCGCTTCCTCGTCATCTCGATCAGCCCCAGCTCGGAGATGTCGAAGACCTGGGTCCGGGTCTTGTCTCGGGCCAGGGCCGAGCGGAGGGCGGAGGCGACCTTGTCCCGGTTCTCCCGGATCTCCATGTCGATGAAGTCGATGACGATGATCCCACCGATGTCGCGCAGCCGCAGTTGCCGGGCGATCTCCTCGGCGGCCTCGAGATTGTTCCGGTAGACGGTCTCCTCCAGGTTGGACGTCCCCACGTTCTTGCCCGTGTTCACGTCGATCACGGTGAGCGCCTCGGTCCGCTCGATGATGATCGATCCCCCCGAGGGCAGCCAGACCTTGCGGTCCAGAGCCTTGTGCAACTGCTCGTGCACGTGGAACCGCTCGAAGACGGGCATGTTCTCGGCCACCGGGTCGTAGAGCTCGACACGATCGGCCAGCTCGGGGTTGACCTGCTCGATGTAGTCGCGCACCTGCAGGAAGAGCTCCTCGTCGTCGATCACCACCCCCCGGTACTCGCGGTTGAATTCCTCCCGCACGCTCCGCACGGCCAGGTCCGGCTCGCGGTAGAGCAGGCCCGGGGCCGAGGAGCGGCCCGCCTCGGCCTCGATGGCGGCCCACTGGGCCGCCAGCCGTTCGACGTCGTGGCCCAGTTCCTCCTGGCTCGCCCCTTCGGCCGCCGTCCGGACGATGAGCCCGTGTCCCTTGGGCCGGACGTCGTCGACGATCCGCCGCAGACGCTTCCGTTCGTTGTCGTCCAGCCGCTTCGAGATCCCGAAGGCCGACGAGTTGGGGACCATCACCACGAAACGCCCCGGCAGCGAGACCTCCTGGGTGAGCCGGGCGCCCTTGGCCCCGATGGGGTTCTTCGTCACCTGGCACAGAATGGTCTGACCGGCCCGCAGCATCTGCTCGATCCGCATGGTGTTGTTCGACGCCGTCTCCACGTCGTCGCGATCGAATCGAACGTCACCGCGGTACAGCACGGCGTTCTTCGGAGTCCCGATGTCCACGAAGGCGGCCTCCATCCCCGGCAGCACGTTCTGAACCCGCCCCCGGTAGATGTTCCCGTCGATCTGGGTGGCGTCGTCGGCCGCCCGTGACACCTGGTGCTCGACCAAGGTCCGCCCTTCGAGCACGGCGATCTGCGTGGCGTGGGGACGGACGTGGACGCACATCAGATAGCGGCCCACCGGTCGGCCCCGGCGCTCGCGTCCGCTGCGCCGCCGCGACCGGCCCCCGGCCGGGCTCGACCCACCCTCGTCCTCGTCGCCGTCGTCGTCGCGAGTGGTCCGCCCCGGCGCCGGGCCGCCGGCCGCGGCCTGGGCCGCTCCGCCCGATGCCCGGTACCCGGCGGGGCGCCGGGCCGGTTTCGGCGCCGGCACCACCGGGGCGACCGGGGCGCTCGC
>DATNJD010000137.1:0-13890 GCA_035604075.1 Acidimicrobiales bacterium | reverse complement strand
CCACCCGCCGCCACACCGATCGGGGCCGTGACGGTGCCGATCACCGTGGCCCGGACCTCCCAGCGGCGGCAGACGGCCTCGACCTCGGCCCGGTCGGCCGGGGTGACGATGGCGAGCATCCGCTCCTGGCTCTCGGAGGTCATGACCTCGAAGGGTTCCATGCCGGGCTCGCGTCGGGGGACGGCCGAGACGTCCACGTCCATGCCCATGCCGGCGCGGCCGGCCGTCTCCGAGGTGGCACAGGCGAGGCCCGCCCCGCCGAGGTCCTGGATGCCGACGACCAGGCCCCGGCCGAGCAGCTCCAGGCAGGCCTCGATGAGTCGCTTCTCCTCGAAGGGGTCGCCCACCTGGACGCTCGGTCGTTTCTCGTCGTCGGCCCCGCCGTCGGCGAAACCGGCCGAGGCCAGCACGCTCACGCCACCGATGCCGTCGCGGCCGGTGGTCGAGCCGAGCAGGACGGCCAGGTTGCCCTCGCCGTGGGCGCCCGAGAGGACGAGGTGTTCCTTGCGGAGCACCCCCAGGCAGAGCACGTTCACGAGCGGGTTCCGCTCGTAGCCGGGGGCGAAGGTGAGCTCGCCGCCGATGGTGGGGACCCCCACGGCGTTTCCGTAGCCGGAGATCCCCGAGACGACGCCCTCGACCAGCCACCGGCCCCGGGCGTCGTCGGGCGGCCCGAAGAAGAGGGGGTCCATCAGCGCGATCGGCCGGGCCCCCATGGTGAAGATGTCACGGAGGATGCCGCCCACCCCGGTGGCCGCCCCCTGGTAGGGCTCCACCGCCGAGGGGTGGTTGTGGGACTCGATCCGCAGGGCCACGGCGATGCCGTCGCCCACGTCGACGACGCCGGCGTTCTCCCCCGGCCCCACCATCACCCGGGGGCCTTCGGTCGGCAGCCGGCCCAGGTGTTTGCGCGACGACTTGTACGAGCAGTGCTCGCTCCACATCACCGCGTAGAGGGCGAGCTCGAGATGGTTGGGCGACCGGCCCAGGATCTCCGTGATCCGGGCCGCCTCGTCGTCGGTCAGGCCGAGGGCGCGGTGCAGATGCGCGTCGCGGTCGGCCATCGCTGTCACGGTACCCGCTGCAGCTCCGTGGCCGGTGCGGCTGATCCGTTGCAGCGGCGGGCTGACCGGTTGCCGGCATGGCTGATCCGTTGCAGCTGCGGCAGGCGACCGGCATGATGGCTCCATGGCACCCCCCGAACAGAGCGTCAAGCGACCGATGACGGCCGAGCACAAAGAAGCACTCGCCCGCGGGCGCGAAGAGGGGCGGGCGGTGCGGCTCTATCTCGAGGCCATCGAGCAACAGCGGCCCCGGCCCGGCCGGAAGAGGACGACGGAATCGATCACCCGCCGGCTGGCCGTGGTGAACGAGAAGCTGTCGGGGGCCGACGCGCTCTCCCGTCTCCATCTGCTGCAGGAGAAGACGGACCTCGAAGCGGAACTGGCCCGCAGCGACGGCGGCGACGACATGGCCGATCTCGAGGCCAGGTTCCTGAAGGTGGCCAGGTCCTACGGCGAGCGCAAGGCCATCGGCTACAGCGCCTGGCGCGCCGCCGGCGTCGACGCCGAGGTCCTCGAGCGCGCCGGCATCAGCCGGGGCAAGGCCGCCAAGGCCTGAGCGCGATCCGAGCGATCCGAGTCAGGTCGGGGCGAGGGCCTTGCGGTCGGCCACGCCGATCAGACCACGGAGGAGCCCGGCACCGTCCATCGCCCCGGTCAGCGGATCACAGGCGCGCTCGGGATGCGGCATCAGACCGACCACGTTGCCCTCGACGTTGCAGATGCCGGCGATGTCGTCGATCGATCCGTTCGGGTTCTCGGTGTAGCGCAGGACGATCCGGTCCTCGTCGTGCAGCCGCTCGAGGGTGACGGCGTCACATATGTAGTTGCCTTCGAAATGGTTCACCGGCAGGCGCAGAACGGCACCGGCCGCCACGGCCCCGGTCAGCGCGGTCCGGCTGGTGCACACCTCCACCGGCACCGTCGTACACAGAAAGCGCAACCCGCTGTTCTTCTGCAGCGCCCCCGGCAGGAGACCGGCCTCGGTCAGGACCTGGAAGCCGTTGCAGATGCCGATCACGGGCCCGCCGTCGGCGGCGAAACGGGTCACTGCCGTCATGATCGGCGAGAAACGCGCCAGCGCGCCGGGCCGGAGGTAGTCGCCGTGGGCGAAGCCACCGGGCAGGACCAGCGCATCGAAGCCGTCCACGGAGCTGTCGCCATGCCAGACCAGTTCGACCTCGACATCGGCGTCCACGGCGCGCAGGCCGCGGACGACGTCGTGTTCACAGTTCGTCCCCGGGAAGACGACGACACCGATCCTGGTCGTCATCGGATGGCCTGCTCGACGGCAGCCCCGGCGGCGGCGGCGGCAGTTCCGGCGGTGGCGGCAGTTCCGGCGACGGCGGCCGGCCCGGCGCCAGGGGCCCCAGCACTGACGGCGGTGACCTCGACGTCGGAATCCTCGATGACGGGATTGGCGAGCAGGCGGAGGCTCATCTCGACGGCCTCGTCGCGCGCCGAGGCCTCGTCGGGCGCCTCGAGGCGGAAGCGGATGGACTTCCCCACCCGGACCCCCTCGACTCCCTCGAAGCCGAGCGCGGGCAGGGCCCGTTCGATGGTCGCACCCTGGGGATCGGCGATGCCCGGACGCAGGCGCACCTCGACGCGGACGTCGAATTTCACGAGCCGCTCACGTGGTCGCTCACGGTGGAAGTGCTCACCTGGCCGGACCGTACCAGTCGGCCAGCGACTTGCCGCTGATCCGCTCGTAGGCGGTGACGTAGCGGGCGGAGGTGGCGGCGACGACCTCGGCCGGAAGGGCGGGGGGCGGCGGCTTCTTGTCCCAGCCCGTCTCCTCCAGCCAGTCGCGGACGGGCTGCTTGTCGAACGACGGGGGACTGCTGCCCGGCTTCCACTCGTCGGCGGGCCAGAAACGCGAGGAGTCGGGGGTGAGGACCTCGTCGCACAGGGCCAGCCGGCCGTCGATGAGACCGAGCTCGAATTTGGTGTCGGCCACGATGATGCCGTGGCTCTCGGCCGCGGCGGCGGCCCGGCGGTAGGCCTCGACGGAGATGTCGCGCGCCTGCTCGGCGATCTCCTTGCCGACCAGATCCACGGCGTCGTCGAAGGAGATGTTCACGTCGTGACCCTCGGTCGCCTTGGTCGACGGCGTGAAGAGGGGCTCGGGCAGACGCTCGGCCTGTTGCAGGCCGGCCGGCAGGGGCGTGCCGTGCAGGGTGCCGGACTGGCGGTACTCGGCCCAACCCGATCCGACCAAGTAGCCGCGGACGATGCACTCGAGCGGGAGCATCTCGGCCTTGCGGACGAGCATGGCCCGGCCCGCCACCGCGTCGAGGCCGGCCGCGCCGCCCAGATCAGCGGCACCGGCGGGCAGCGCGGCGGGGTCGGCCGAGACGAGATGGCTGGGGGCGACGTCGGCAAGCAGGTCGAGCCAGTGGATGGTCATGGCCGTGAGCACGCGGCCCTTCTCGGGGATGGGCTCGGCCAGGATGACGTCGAAGGCCGAGATCCGGTCCGACGCCACCATCAGCAACATCTCGTTGCCGGCGTCGTACAGCTCCCTGACCTTGCCGGCATGGACGAGTTCCAGGCTCACGGCTCCACCTCCTGCAACGCCCGGGCGAAACGACCGACATGGCGCAACGACCGGTCCAGGCTGAACGCCTCGTCCAGCACGGTCGCGTCCGCCGTCACCTCGGGGTCCTCGTCGAGCACCGACCGGAAGGACCGACGCTCCTGCCAACTCCGACGCGCGTCACGTTGCACCACACGATACGCCGCGTCGCGGCTCATGCCGGCGGCCACGAGCGCCAGCAGGACCGGCTGGCTGAAGACGAGTCCGAAGGACCCCTCGAGCAGATTGGCCCGCATCCGCTCGGGGTGGACAACGAGGTGCTCGATCAGCCCCGTGGCGCGGCGCAGGACGTAGTAGGTGAGCAGACAGGCGTCGGGGAGGATGATGCGCTCCACCGAGGAATGGCTGATGTCACGTTCGTGCCACAGCGCCACGTCCTCGAGTCCCGCCCCCAGGTAGCCCCGCAGCACCCGGGCCAGTCCGGTCAGCCTCTCGGAGAGGATCGGGTTCCGCTTGTGGGGCATGGCCGAGCTGCCCTTCTGACCCGCGCCGAAGGACTCCTCGGCTTCGCCCAGCTCGGTCCGGGCCAGGTGACGGATCTCCGTGGCCATCATCTCGACGGTGGCGCCCACCGAGGCGCAGGCCCAGAGCAGCTCGGCGTGCCGGTCGCGGGCGATCACCTGGGTGGCGGGCACGGGGACGAGGCCGAGGGCCCGGCAGACGAAGGCCTCCACCTCGGGGGCGATGTTGGAGTAGGTGCCCACCGCCCCCGACAGCTTCCCGACCGCCACCTTCTTCCTCGCCGCCCGCAGCCGCTGGCGGTCGCGGTCGGCCTGCAGGCACCACAGCGCCAGCTTGGCCCCGAAGGTCGTCGGCTCGGCGTGCATGCCGTGGGTCCGGCCCGCTATCGGCGTGTCCATGAACTCGAGAGCGCGCCCCTTCAGCACGGCCACCAAGGCGTCGGAGGCGTCGAGCAGCAGATCGGTGGCGGCCGTCAGCGTGGCGCAGAGGGCGGTGTCGACCACGTCGGACGATGTCAGCCCGTGGTGGACGAGCGATCCCTCGGGCTCGCCGATGGCGGCCTGGACGACGTCGACGAAGGCGGCCACGTCGTGGTCGGTCACCCGTTCGCGTTCGGCGATGTCCGCCACCAGCCCGGCCGTCACCTTGGGGGCGCGGCCGCGGACGACCACCGCCTCCTCCACCGGGATCTCCCCGAACTCGGCCCGGGCCTCCGTCGCCAGCAGCTCCACCTCGAGCCACTTCTCGAACCGGGCCTCGTCGGTGAAGAGCGCGGCCATCTCGGGCAACGAGTAGCGGGGGATCACGGTGGGTCTCCTGCGATGTCGGTCCGGTACTGGACGCCGTCCCAGCTGATCGCCTCCACGCCGGCGTAGGCGCGGGCCCGGGCTTCCGCCATGGTCGGTCCCGCCCCGCACACGCCGAGCACCCGGCCGCCCGCCGTGACCAGCCGGCCCTGCTCGTCGAGGCCGGTCCCGGCGTGGAGCACCGTCACCGCCGCCAGCGTGCCGGCCACGTCGAGGCCCTCGACCGGATCACCGGACCGGGGGTCGCTCGGGTAGCCGGCCGAGGCCATCACCACGCAGACCCCGGCGGCCGCCGTCGGCCGGGGATCGGTCCGCAACCGGCCGGCGGCCGCCTCGGCCAGCAGGCCGGTGACGTCCTCGTCCACCCGGGGCAGCACCACCTGGGTCTCGGGGTCGCCGAAGCGGACGTTGTACTCGAGCACCCGGGGCCCGTCGGCCGTGAGTATCAGCCCGGCGTAGAGCACGCCCCGGTAGTCGATGCCCCGGCGCCGCAGCGCCGCGACCAGGGGCTCGACCGAAACGTCCAGGATCCGGTCGACGACGGCGTCGTCGAGCAGGCCCGGGCCCGAGCAGGCCCCCATGCCGCCGGTGTTCGGACCGGCGTCGCCGTCGTCCAGCCGCTTGTAGTCCCGGGCCACCGGCAGCGCCGCGATGCGGGTGCCATCACAGAGCACGAGCAGCGAACACTCGGCCCCCACCAAACCTTCTTCCACCACCACCCGCCGGCCGGCGTCGCCGAAGGACAGCCCCGACAGCTTGGCCACGATGTCGGCCTCGGCTTCGGTGATGTCGTCGGTCACGAGCACGCCCTTGCCCGAGGCCAGCCCGTCGGTCTTCACCACCCAGGGTCCGGGCAGCTGCCTCAGGAATTCATGGGCGGGCCGGACCTCGTCGAAGGCGCCGTAGCGGGCGGTGGCCACGCCGGCGATGTCGAGCATCTCCTTCATGAAGGCCTTCGAGCCCTCGAGCCGGGCCCCGTCGGCGCCCGGTCCGAAGACGGGCCGATCGTCGGCCCGCAGCTTGTCGGCCAGCCCGTCCACCAGCGGCTGCTCGGGACCGATCACCCACAGGTCGGCGGCCACCGACTCGGGCGGGATCTCGGTGATCGTGATCGGGTAGCCCTCGGCCGAGATCCCCGGCATGCCCGGGTTGCCCGGTGTCACCGTCACCTCGGCCGTCCGCGCCAGCGCCAGCGCCAGCGCGTGCTCCCGGCCCCCCGACCCGACGACGCAGACCTTCATGCGACGCAGACCTTCATGCGGCATAGACCTTCATGCGGCGAAGCGGACGAACTGGTCGCGGCCCGGTCCGACGCCGACCAGCTTGATGGGCACACCGATCTGGGTGGCCAGGAACGAGACGTAGGCGCGGGCCGCCGGTGGCAGGTCGGCGAGCTCGGTGGCCCCCGAGAGGTCCTCGCGCCATCCCGGCAGCTCCTCGTAGACGGGGACGACCTGGTGAAAGGTCGACTGGTGGTAGGGCGGGTGGACGAAGCGCTCGCCCGCCGACTCGTAGGCCACGCAGACCAACACCTTCTCGAAGGTGTCGAGCACGTCGAGCTTCGTCAGCGCCACCTCGGAGAGCGAGTTCAGCCGGACGGCCTGGCGCATCATGACGGCGTCGAACCAGCCGCAGCGCCTCCGCCGTCCGGTGTTCGTCCCGAACTCGTGGCCCCGCTCCACCATCTGCTCGCCCACCTCGTCGAGGCATTCGGTCGGGAACGGCCCCGCCCCCACCCGGGTGACGTAAGCCTTGGCGATGCCGATCACCTCGCCGATGTCGCGCGGCCCCACGCCGGTGCCGGTGCAGGCGCCCCCGGCCGAGGGGTTGGAGGAGGTCACGAAGGGATAGGTGCCGTGGTCGAGGTCCAAGAAGGTGGCCTGGGCCCCCTCCAACAGGACGTTTCGGCCGGCGTCCAGGGCGTCGTGGACGAGGGCCACGGTGTCGCCCACCATGGGACCGATCCGGGGCGCGTACTCGTCGAGGTAGCGCTCGCAGATGCTGGCGGCCGTGATGGGCAACCGGTTGTAGACCTTGGCCAGCACGGCGTTCTTCTCCTTCAACGCCACGTCCAGCTTCTGCCGGAAGATCTTCTCGTCGAGCAGGTCCTGCACCCGCAGCCCCACCCGCGACGCCTTGTCGGCGTAGGCGGGGCCGATGCCGCGCCGGGTCGTGCCCAGCGAGTTCTTGCCCAGGAAGCGCTCGGTCACCCGGTCGAGCTCCTGGTGGTAGGGCATGATCAGGTGGGCGTTGCCGCTCACCACCATGCGGGAGACGTCGACGCCCTTGGCCTCGAGCGTGTCCAGCTCGGCCAGCAGCACCCCCGGGTCCACCACCACGCCGTTTCCGATCACGGGGGTGATGTGCGGATAGAGCACCCCGCTCGGCACCAGCTGCAGGGCGAAGGACTCCCCCTCCACCACCACGGTGTGCCCGGCGTTGTGGCCGCCCTGGTAGCGGACGACCATCTGCATGTCCCGGGCCAGCAGGTCGGTCAGCTTGCCCTTGCCCTCGTCGCCCCACTGGGTCCCCACGACCACCGTTGCGGGCACGCGTTTCTCCTGCCTCGAAAGACTCCGGATTACGCCGCAGTGTAGCCCGGAGCTGGGGTGTCCCCTCAGGTGAGGACGAGGGATCCGGTGTCGCCGACGTCGACGGTGACGGTCTCGCCCTCGGCGTAGCCACCCTTCAGCAGGGTGAGCGCGAGGGGGTCCTCGATGGCCCGCTGGATGACCCGGCGCAGGGGCCGCGCCCCCAGGTCGGGGTCGTAGCCCTTCTCGGCCAGCCAGTCCCGGGCCGCGTCGGTCACGGTGAGCTCGAGACGGCGTTCGGCCAGCCGGCCCCGGAGGTGCTCGAGCTGGATGTCGACGATCCGGCGCAGGTCGTCGCGGTCGAGGCTGCGGAAGCGGACGACCTCGTCGATCCGGTTGAAGAACTCGGGCTTGAAGAAGTCCTGGGGATCGCCGACGAGGTTCGACGTCATGATGAGCACGGTGTTGGTGAAGTCCACCGTCCGGCCCTGGCCGTCGGTCAACCGGCCGTCCTCCAGGACCTGGAGCAGCACGTTGAAGACGTCGGGGTGGGCCTTCTCGATCTCGTCGAGCAGCACGACGGCGTAGGGCCGGCGGCGCACCGCCTCGGTCAGCTGGCCGCCCTCCTCGTAGCCGACGTAGCCGGGGGGTGCCCCCACCAGCCGGGACACGTTGTGCTTCTCCTGGTACTCGCCCATGTCGATCCGGGTCATGGCCCGCTCGTCGTCGAACAGGAAGCCGGCCAGGGCCCGGGCGAGCTCGGTCTTGCCCACCCCGGTGGGACCGAGGAAGAGGAAGGAGCCGATGGGCCGGTTCGGGTCCGACAGGCCGGCCCGGCTGCGCCGGATGGCGTTGGCCACGGCCCGGACGGCCTCGTCCTGGCCGACCACCCGGGTCTCCAGGTCCTGCTCCATGTGGACGAGCTTCTGCAGCTCGGACTCGAGCAGCCGGGTGACCGGCACCCCCGTCCAGCGGCTGACGACCTCGGCCACGTCCTCGGCGTCGACCTCCTCCTTCAGCATGGCCCCGTCGGCCTGTAGCGCCGCCAGGGTGCGGGTGGCGTCTTCGATCCGGCGCTCGATCTCGGGGATCTGGCCGTAGCGGATCTCCGACGCCCGGGTCAGGTCACCGTCGCGGGTGAAGCGCTCGGCCTCGCCCTTGCGGACCTCGAGCTCCTCCTTCAACGCCCGGATGGAGGCGATCGCGTCCTTCTCGGCCTGCCAGCGCGCCGTCATCGCGTCGGCCTGCTCCTGCAGGTTGGCCAGCTCCTCCTCGAGCCGGCTGAGCCGCTCGGCCGAGGCCGGGTCGGACTCCTTGGCGAGCGCCATCCGCTCGATCTCGAGCTGCCGCATCCGGCGGGTGACGACGTCGATCTCGGTGGGCAGCGAATCGATCTCGATCCGCAGCCGGCTGGCCGCCTCGTCCATCAGGTCGATCGCTTTGTCGGGCAGGAAGCGGCCGGTGACGTAGCGGTCGGAGAGCACCGCCGCCGCCACCAGCGCGGCGTCCTGGATCCGCACGCCGTGGTGGACCTCGTAGCGCTCCTTCAGTCCCCGGAGGATGGCGATGGAGTCCTCCACCGAGGGCTCGCCCACCATGACGGGCTGGAACCGGCGTTCGAGCGCGGCGTCCTTCTCGATGTACTTCCGGTACTCGTCGAGCGTGGTGGCGCCGATCAGCCGGAGCTCGCCGCGCGCCAGCATGGGCTTGATCATGTTGCCGGCGTCCATCGCCCCTTCGGCGGCGCCCGCCCCGACGATGGTGTGGAGCTCGTCGATGAAGGTGATCACCTCGCCCTCGGCGTCGGTGATCTCCTTCAGCACCGCCTTCAGCCGCTCCTCGAACTCGCCGCGGTACTTGGCCCCCGCCACCATGGAGGAGATGTCGAGCGCCACCACCCTCTTGTCGGCGAGCCCCTCGGGCACGTCGCCTTCGACGATCCGGTTGGCCAGGCCCTCGACGATGGCGGTCTTGCCCACACCGGGCTCGCCGATCAGGACGGGGTTGTTCTTGGTCCGGCGCGACAGCACCTGGATGACGCGGCGGATCTCCTCGTCGCGGCCGATGACGGGATCGAGCTTGCCCTGCCGGGCCGCCTCGGTCAGGTCGCGGCCGTAGCGCTCGAGGGCCTGGTACTGCTCCTCGGGGTTCTGCGAGGTCACGCGGTGCGAGCCCCGGATCTGCCGGAGGGCGGTCAGCAACTGGTCGCGCGGCACGCCGATCTTGTCGGCCAGGGCGAGCAGCAGGTGCTCGACCGACAGGTACTCGTCGCCCATGTCCCGGCGGGCGCTGTCGGCCTCGTCGAGCACGCGGCTCGTCTCCCGGCTCATGCCCGGGGCCGAGCTGCCGTAGGCCTTGGGTAGTGACTGCAGCCGCTCGTTCACCTGCTGGCTGAGCGCCGCCGGCTCCACGCCGGCGCGGCCGAGCAGGGGCACGGCCAGGCCCTCGGGCTGGGCCACGAGCGCGGCCAGCAGATGGTCGGGGGTGATCTCGGCGTGGTCGCCCGTGCGCGCCGTGTCGGCGGCGGCGGCCCACGCCTCCTGCGTCTTCACTGTCCAACGGTTGGGATCGATGGCCACGGGCTTTACCTCCTGCGGTCGCTACGCCGGTCGCTTGGGCGTTCGCTTGGGCGGTCGCTTCGGCGGTCGGCGGCGCGTTCTCGTGCCGATGGGGAGCGGGCCACCACGACCGACTGGCGCACGGGGACCAGGTCGCGGCGGTAGTGACGATGTGTCTTTTCGATGGTGTCCTGTGCTTCGGCCCGGATCCGGTCGATCTCGGCCCGCAGGCGGGCCACGTCGGCCTCGAGCTCGAGCACCCGGCGGACGCCTTCCAGATTGAGCCCGGCCGACGTCAGGTCCTGGATCCGCCGGAGCTGCTCGATGTCGCGCTGCGAGTACCGCCGGTTGCCGCCGCCCGTCCGCGACGGGTCGACCAGACCCCGCCGTTCGTAGACCCGCAGCGTCTGGGGATGCATCCCGGCCAGTTCGGCCGCCACCGAGATCACGTAGACGGCGCGGTTGGGCGAATCCGTCGTCATGTTGCGGTTCGTGGTCATGTCGGGGTTCGTGGTCATGTCGGGGTTCGTGGTCATGCCGGCGAACCCAGATGGTCACGGGAGGCGGGATCGCCGACGCGGGCGAGCTCTTCGATGGCGGCGCGCTGTTCGTCGTTCAGTTTCTTGGGGACGACGATGTCGACGGTGACCATGAGGTCGCCGTGGCCCCGTCGACCGGACGAGGGGACGCCGCGTCCCTTCACGCGGAAGGTCTGGTTCGACGCCGTGCCCGCCGGAATCCGCAAGGTGACGGGACCGTCGAGGGTGGGGACGGTGATGGTGGTGCCGAGGGCCGCCTCGGGGAAGGTGACGGGGACGGTGAGGGTGAGGTTGCGGCCCCGGCGTCCGAAGATGGGATGGCTGTCGACGTGGACGACGACGTAGAGGTCACCGGAGGGGCCGTTGCCGCGTCCGGGCGCGCCGCGTCCCTTCACCCTGATGCGCTGGCCGTCCTCCACGCCGGCGGGGATCCTGACCTTGACCGATCGGGTGCGGCGCTGGATACCCGATCCCCTGCAGGTGGGACAGGGGGTCTCGATGACGGTGCCGCGGCCGCTGCACTGAGGGCAGACGCGGCTCAGGGAGAAGAGGCCCTGGTTGTCCTGGAGCGCACCCGTGCCGTGGCAGGTGGGGCAGGTGACCGGTTGCGTGCCGGGGGCGGCGCCGCTTCCGTGACAGGTCTCGCAACGCGCCTCGCCGGCGACGTTGACCGACGTGGTGACACCGCGGACGGCGTCCTCGAAGGAGAGGTGCAACTCGGCCTCGACATCGGCGCCGCGCCGCGGTCCCGCCTGGCGCGACCGCCGACCGCCGAAACCACCGAGCCCACCGAAGAGGTCGCCCAGGTCGCCGAGGTCCTCCACCCGGAAGGTGGCACCGCCGGCGCCGGCGCCGCCGAAACCGCCCGGTCCGCCGAAGCCACCGGGGAATCCGGCCGCGCCCAGCCGGCGGACCTCGTCGTACTCCTTGCGCTTGTCGGCGTCACCGAGGACGTCGTAAGCGGCGGAGATCTCCTTGAACTTGTCCTCGGCGTTCGGGTTGGCGTCGGGGTGGAACTGCTTGGCCAGCTTCCGGTAGGCGCGGGTCAGTTCCTTGTCGGTGGCCGTGGACGACACACCGAGTGTCTTGTAGTAGTCCTTCTCGATCCATTCACGTTGTGCGGCCACCGTTCACCTCCTCAACCGCGGACGCGGACCATGGCGGGCCGGACGAGACGGCCCTTCCAGCGGTAACCGGCACGCAGCACGTCGGCGACGACATCGGAACCGGCGCCACCCTCGGCGGGCGCGTGCTCGACGGCGTCATGCACGGTCGGGTCGAAGTCGGCGCCGGCATCGTCGATGCGCTCCAGTCCCTCCTTGGCCAGGACGTCGGTGATCAGGCTGACCGCCTGCAGCATGGCCTGGACGTCGGCCGAGGTCTTCTCCTCGTCACTCAGATGGGTACGGGCCAGGTCGAGGGCGTCGAGCGCCGGCAGCAACTTGGACACCAGGTTCTCGCCCGCCCGCTCCACCGCGTCTGTCTGCTGGCGTTGCGTCCGCTTCTTGTAGTTCTCGAAGTCGGCCTGCACGCGACGGACCATGTCGAGGTACTCGTCGCGCTCACGACGGACGGCCTCGAGCGAGTCCTCGGCGCCGGCGATCCCGGTGTCGGTGTCGCCCGCGCCGGGGCCGCCGGGGCCGGTGTTACCGGGGCCGCCGTCGGCGGGGCCGCCGTCGTCTATGAGCGCGGCGGTGTCGTCGTTGACGATGCTGTCGTGCAGCCGGCTCTCGTGTCTCTGGCCGGGGCCGGGCCGGGGGGTGTCCGGCCGGGGGGCGGGGCCGGGCCGGGGAGTATCCGACCGTGGGCCGGTGCCGGCGCCGGGGGGGGCGGCGGGAACCGGCTGACGGTCGAAACCGGAACGATTGACCTCCGGGCTCATGCCGGAGGCTCGTCCACGATTTCGGCGTCGACGACTTCGTCGTCGGAGTGGTCGGCACCGTCGTCACCGGGTCCGCCGGAGCCACCCGCGGCAGGACCCGAGTTGGCCTGGGAGGCCTCCTCGTAGAGCCGCTGGGAGAAGGAGTGGCTGGAGTTGACGAGCGACTCGGTGGCCGACTTGATGGCCTCCAGGTCGGATCCGGCCAGAGCCGTCTGAAGGTCCTTCAGACCGGCCTCGACCTTGTCCTTCTCGTCGCCCTGGAACTTCTCGCCCTGGTCCTTCAACAACTTCTCCGTCTGGTAGACGAGAGAGTCGGCGTTGTTGCGGATCTCCGCCTCCTCGCGGCGCTTGCGGTCGTCCTCGGCGTGGGCCTCGGCGTCGCGGACCATGCGGTCGATCTCGTCCTTGGCCAGTGAGGACTGGCCGGTGATGGTCATCGACTGCTCCTTCTGGGTGGCGAGGTCCTTGGCGAAGACGTGGACGATGCCGTTGGCGTCGATGTCGAAGGTGACCTCGATCTGGGGCACGCCGCGCGGCGCCGGGGGCAGGTCGACGAGTTGGAACTTGCCGAGTGTCTTGTTGTACATGGCCATCTCGCGCTCGCCCTGGAGGACGTGGATCTCGACCGAAGGCTGGTTGTCGTCGGCCGTGGTGAAGACCTCGGAACGCTTGGTCGGGATGGTGGTGTTGCGCTCGATGAGCCGGTGCATGACCGAGCCCTTGGTCTCGATACCGAGGGAGAGCGGGGTGACGTCGAGAAGAAGGACGTCCTTGACCTCGCCCTTCAGCACGCCGGCCTGGACGGCCGCTCCGATGGCGACGACCTCGTCGGGGTTGACGCCCTTGTGGGGCTCCTTGCCGGTGAGGCCCTGGACCATGTCCTGGATGGCCGGCATCCGGGTCGAGCCGCCGACGAGGACGACGTGGTCGAGGTCGGACATCTTGAGGCCCGCGTCGGAGATGGCCTGCTCGAAGGGGCCCTTGCAGGCGTCGACGAGGTCGGCCGTGAGCTCGTTGAACTTGGAGCGGGTGAGCTTGAGGTCCAGGTGCTTGGGGCCCTCGGAGGTGGCCGTGATGAAGGGCAGGTTGATCTGGGTCTCCTGGACGGAGGAGAGCTCGATCTTGGCCTTCTCGGCCGCTTCCTTCAGCCGCTGGAGGGCCATCTTGTCGGCCGCCAGGTCGACGCCCTCGGTGTTCTTGAACTCGGTGACCAGCCAGTCGATGATCCGCTGGTCCCAGTCGTCACCGCCGAGGTGGGTGTTGCCGGAGGTCGACTTGACCTCGAAGACGCCGTCGCCGATCTCCAGGATGGAGACGTCGAAGGTGCCACCACCGAGGTCGAAGACGAGGACGGTCTGCTCCTTGTTCTCCTTGTCGAGGCCGTAGGCGAGGGCCGCCGCGGTGGGCTCGTTGATGATCCGGAGGACCTCGAGACCCGCGACCTGACCGGCC
>DATNJD010000136.1:0-2537 GCA_035604075.1 Acidimicrobiales bacterium | reverse complement strand
CACGGGCATGCCCAAGGGCGTGGTCTCGCGGATCGGCCCCCATGTCGACAGCATCATCGCCGCCGTGGCCCCCATGCTCGGCCTGGAGCCGTCGGTCGACATCGACGACATCCCGGCCATCGCGGCGCGGACCTTCGCCGCCGGCGGACAGATCGTCTCGCTCCCCGCCTGTCCGCTGATGCACGGCACGGGCATGGGCATCGGGGTCATCCCGCCCATGGCCTACGGCGGCTGCGTGGCGCTGCTCACGGGACAGCGGTTCGACCCCGACGAGCTCTGGTCCACCGTCGCACGCGACGCGGTCACCTGGTTGGTGATCGTGGGCGACCCGTTCGCCCGGCCGATGCTGCGGAGCCTGCAGGAGGCGGTCGCGAACGGACGGCCCTACGACACCTCGTCTCTCCGCTTCATCGCCTCGGCCGGCGCCATCTTCTCGGCCGAGAGCCGCCGGGCACTCCTGGACCTTCTGCCCCAGGTGTTGGTGCTCGACTACATCTCGGCCAGCGAGGGCGTGATGGGCCTGGCCGTCTCCCATGCGGCCGACATCGTCCCCACCGGGTGCTTCACCCCGGCCGACGGCGTGAAGGTCTTCTCCGACGACGACCGCGAGGTCACCCCGGGCAGCGGGGAGCCCGGTCTTCTGGGCCTGTCGGTCGGGGTCCCCGAGGGCTATTTCAAAGACGAGGCCAAGTCGGCCAGGACCTTCCGGACGGTCGGCGGTGTCCGCTACTCGTTCCCCGGCGACTGGGCCACGGTCGACTCCGACGGCCGGATCTCTTTGCTCGGCCGGGGGTCCCAGTGCATCAACACCGGGGGCGAGAAGGTCTTCCCCCAGGAGGTGGAAGAGGCCGTCAAGTGCCACCCGGCGGTGGAGGACTGCCTCGTCTTCGGCGTCCCCGACGAACGCTTCGGTGAGCGGGTGACGGCCGTCGTCTCCCTGGCGAACGGGGCCGAGGCCACGGTGGCCGACGCCACGGCGACGGGGGTGGACGCCACCGTGGCCGACATCATGGCCGCCACCGGCCGTCGGCTCAGCCACTTCAAGCTGCCGAAGACGATGGCCGTCGTGCCCGTCGTTCCCCGGGCCGCCAACGGCAAAGCCGACTACCCGGCCGCTCGGGCCCTCGTCGATTCCGGCTCCTGACGGGTCAACACAGCCGCGGGTTGCGCTCGCCGTCGGCCCGCTCCCCCGGAGCGGCGCCCTTCAGCCACATGGCCAGGTCGAACCGCTGGTAGTCGTCGGCCGGCTCGCTCACCCGGGCGCCGTCGGCGAAATAGATGACGGTGATCACCGGGCGCGGCGCGCCGGTGGGGTTGGCGCCGGCGCGGTGCAGCGTCCAGCCGGCGTGGAAGGTGGCGTCGCCGGCGCGAAGGGCGCCGTGGGTGTCCTCGGACAGCCCCCGCCGGCGGACGACGTCGGCGAACAGCGCCTCGGTCTCGTCCGAGATCCCCGGGACACCGAGATCGCCGAGCAGATGGCTGCCGGAGGCGAACGTCATCGACCCGACCTCGCCGGCCACGTCGGCGAGGGGCATCCACATGGTGATGGTGTCGGTCGTGTCGAGGGGCCAGTAGCGCTGGTCCTGATGCCAGGGCGTGGGGCCACCGCCGGGCTCCTTGATCAGGGCCTGGTCGTGATAGAGCCGGACGCTGTCGACGCCCATGAGCTGGGCGGCCGTCCGGGCGAAGCGGGGATCGAAGACGAACTCCCGGACGGCGTCGTCGAGCCGCCAGACGTTCGTCGCCTGGAGGAAGGCCTTGCCGTACGTGTCGCGTTCGTCGAGCGGCGCCACCCCAACCGTCCGGCGGGCGGCCGCCTCCTCGATGGCGGGCCGGATGGCCGCCACCTCGTGGCGCGAGGCGAGGGCCCGCACGACGCAGTGACCGTCGCGCCGGTAGCCGTCGATCACCGGGGCCGCCAGCGCCGCGCTCACGCCGATACGGCCTCACCGTGGCGCAGGACCGGGAACTGCCGGTCGGGATCGTCCTGCCGGGAGCGGCCGTCGGGTGGCCCGGCGAACGGGTCCCCCTCCAACTTCTCGGTGCCGTCGACGGCGTACTGGACGATGTAGGCCTTGCGCACCGCACCGGTCGTGTTGGGACCGGTCAGGTGCGGCGTGACCGAGGAGAAGACGACGGCGCCGCCGGCCGACACCGGCGCCGGCCGGGCCCCCGGGGGATCCTCGAAGCATTCCCAGCCGATGGGGTCCACCCACCGGTGTCGCAGTGTTCCCTGACGGTGGGCCCCGGGGATGACCCACGGGCAGCCGTTGTCGACGGTGGCATCGGTGAGCGCCAGCCAACAGGTCAGATATCCCTGCGGCTCGACGAAGGTGTAGCCGTTGTCCTGGTGCCAGGGGAACCGGCGCGGCTTCTCCGTCTTCTTGTAGACGGCCTGGTCCCAGTAGAGATTGACGTCGGGGCCGAGCAGGTCCCGGCACAGTCCGAGCAGGGTGCGATGGCGGGCCACCGCCCGGGCCACGGCCGACGTGAGCACCACGTGGGGACTGAAGGTGATGGCTCCCTGTTCGGCGATG
>DATNJD010000135.1:0-2035 GCA_035604075.1 Acidimicrobiales bacterium | reverse complement strand
CCGACACCGTCGCCGCCGTCGCCGCCGTCGTACTCCGACCTCCCGTCTCCCCTCGACCTCCCGTCGGCGGGTCGCGCCATGGCACCCCGGCCCCCTGAGGAGGAACCCCGCCATGACCATGACGAACGCCGCCCATCAGGGGACCGCATCGTCGCCGAGCTCGCCGATCTCCGGGCCGAGGTGACGGCGTTGCGCCGTGACGTGGACGAACTCCGTACCGAGCTGGGTCTGTGACCGGTCGCCGACCGCGTCATGATGGCGCAGAGCGAGAGCGGACGGAGGGCGCCCGATGAGCAGGAGCACACAGCCGAGGATCGTCGTCGGGATCGACGGCTCCGAGTCGTCGCGCCACGCACTGCGCTGGGCCACCCGACAGGCCCAGTTCACCGGCGCCCGTCTCGAAGTGGTCATCACCTGGGAGCTCCCCACGTCGTTCGGCTGGGTCCCGCCCTATCCCGACGACTTCAACCCCGCCGCCGACGCCCAGCGGGCCGCCGATGAGGAGGTGGCCACCGTCCTGCGTGACTATCCCGACGTCGAGGTCCAGACCACGGTGGTCGAAGGCCACCCGGCCCCGAGCCTCATCCAGGCCTCGCGTGACGCCGAGCTCCTCGTCCTCGGCAGCCGCGGCCACGGGGAGTTCGCCGGCATGCTCCTCGGATCGGTCACCCAACACTGCGTCGCCACCGCCCACTGTCCCGTCCTCGTCTGGCGCCGCGACCACAACCCGACGTAGCGGCGTCGATCTCCGGCTTTCCCGTCCGACCCGTGGCCGAGCCATTCCGAGTCCACCCGGGACATCCGACCGACCCCGGTGCCTTTGATCCCGGATCGACCGCAGGCGCACCGGGAGACCGGGAGGTCACCGAGGCGGCCGTCGCCGACCTGCAGCAACACCTCCGGGATCTTCAGGACCGACTGTGGGCCGAAGCCCGCCGCTCTGTCCTCGTCGTCCTCCAGGGCCTCGACGCGGCGGGGAAGGACGGAACGATCCGGCACGTCTTCACCGGCGTCAACCCCCAGGGTGTCCGCGTGTCCTCGTTCAAGGAACCGACGGCGCAAGAGCTCTCCCACGACTTCCTCTGGCGTATCCACCGCGACGTGCCCCGGGCGGGCGAGATCGGCATCTTCAACCGGTCGCACTACGAGGACGTTCTGGTGGCCCGGGTCGACACGCTCGTCGCCGACAAGGTCTGGCGCGCCCGCTTCGCCCACATCAACGCCTTCGAGAGTCTCCTCACCGACAGCGGCACCACTCTCGTCAAGTTCTTTCTCCACATCTCGCGCGACGAACAGGGCCGGCGGCTCCAGGAACGACTCGACCGGCCGGACAAGCGCTGGAAGCTCAACCGGACCGACTTCGTCGAACGCACGCACTGGGACGCCTATCAAGCGGCCTACGCCGACGTCCTCTCCCTCACATCGACCGAGAGCGCGCCCTGGTACGTCATCCCCTCCGACCACAAGTGGTTCCGGAACTGGGCCGTCAGCAAGATCCTGGTGGACGTCCTCCACGCCATGGACCCGCGCTACCCGGATCCTCCCCCCTTGGAAGGTGTCTCCGTCGACTGAAGCCCTTCAGCGCCCGCCGCCGTCGAGCGTCTCGGCATAGCGGCCCACCCGCCGGGCGAAACCGCCGACCATCCGTTGCAGCATCATCCGCAGCACCGCCCCCGTTCCCGGAATCTTCTCGTCGAAGCTGCCCTCCCACCGGATCACCGTCCCGCCGCCGTCATCGTCGAGGACCACGTCGGACCGGTACCCCCGCACGGGCAGGCCGCTCACCACGACGTAGCCGAGATGGTGTGGCGGCTCCCAGGCCACCACCTCTTCCCGGCTCCCCCCAGGCCCCACACCGAAACGCCGTAGCGCTCCCACTCCGTCGGCAACGGGCGCCCCGGGCCGAAGGAGATAGGTCCGCGTCATCCACGACCATTCCTTCCACCGCTCGGCCTCGCCGATCAGGGGCCACACCACCTCGACCGGTGCCGACGTCCGCACCGTGGCGCTGATCTGCCATCGTCCCGTCCCCGGC
>DATNJD010000134.1:0-4161 GCA_035604075.1 Acidimicrobiales bacterium | reverse complement strand
CGCGGCCCGCCGGTGCTCCTTCTGCACGTCCGAGGTCGAGCCGACGGCGCCGGCCGCCGTCTGACATCACCTCACGCCGACGGTCGCGACGTGGGCCGCTGTCTATGCCTGAGGTTCGGGGAGAGTTGTTCGAAAATAGGGCAGGCGTCTCCCTCTCGGCCTGTGACCGCCCTGCCGACAAGAGAACGTGGCGATCGCCAGAAACCTCGAGGCGGACCCGGCCGAGACTGCTCCCGGCCGCGATATCCAGCGGGATTTCTGGCTGAGCCACATGCGGATCGGATTCGGCATATTCCTCGGCGAGACACTCTTCGTCCTGGTGTACCTGGGCCTCACCCCCCATGGTCCGCACCGGGGCATTCTGAAAGTGGTGGCCGTCCTGTGGTTCGTGTGCGCGTCTCTGAACGTCCTCTTCGCACCTCGTCTGGCGTCGTGGCACCGGCGGGCCCAGTTCTCGGCCTCCTGGAGCATCCTCGCCGCCTTCGGCGTCGCCGGAGTCGCCGGTCTCGACGGTGGTATCGGCAGCCCCACCATCCTCCTTCTCTTCCTCCCCGCCGCTTTCGCGGCATTGGCATTCTCTCCGCGGGTGGCCGGAATGTGCGGCCTTGCCACTCTCGTCTCCGCCGTCCTCGTCTGGGTGACCGAAGCCGACCGCACCACGTCGGTGGAAGCCGCCCTCGTGCTGTTCGCCGTGTTGTCGGGCTCACTCGTTCTCTCCGTCGCGGCGTCGGTGAACCGGACACGTCGTGAGAACCACGAGCGACTGCTCGTGGAGAGGATCGCCGAGCTGGCCACGACCGACGGGCTCACGGGTTGCGTGGTTCACCGGGCGTTCTATGAGCGCCTCGGAGCCGAGATCGCCCGATCGATGAGACACGGGGACCCGCTCAGCCTCATGGTGATCGACGTGGATGCCTTCAAGTCCGTCAATGACACCTATGGCCACGTCGTCGGAGACCACGTCCTGGCCGCCATCGGCAAGGTACTCGAAGCGCAGGCCCGGTCCTCCGACGTGATCGGTCGAATGGGAGGTGACGAATTCGCCATCGTCATGCCCCAGACCGACGCCCGAGCGGCGATGGCCCTGGCGGGCCGTATCCGTGAGGCGGTCCCGGCGGCCACCGAGGTACCTGTGACGCTCAGTATCGGCGTGAGCGGCCTCGACCGGTCGACCCCCACGACCGAGCGCATGATGGACGACGCCGACTTCGCCCTCTACGAGGTGAAGGGCGCAGGACGCGACGGCGTGGCCATCCGTGACACCGGATCGGCGGTGCCCGAGCGCCGCCCGGCGATCGACAGGGCGCCGATCACGTCGTAACCGATCAGGTTCCCCCGGGGACGGCGTCGGCGGGGTGCCTCGGTCGCTTCGACTAGGGACCGATCTCGATCTGCCGGTCCTCGTTGCGGGCGCGGATCCGCACCAGCCGGTTGACGGCGGCCAGATAGGCCCGCGACGATGCCTCGACCACGTCGGTCGACACACCGCGACCCGACACCTTCACGCCGTCGGCCTCGAGTTGCACCACCACGTCGCCGAGCGCGTCGATCCCCCCGGTCACCGATGACACGTTGAAACCGATCAGCCGGGATTCGAATCCCGTGGCGGCGCGGATGGCGCGACAGGCGGCATCGATCATGCCGTTTCCTTCGGCGGTCGCTTCTTTCTTGTCGCCGACCCGGCTGACGACGACGCTCGCCCGGGGCATGCCCACCGTCCCGCCCGACACCTCGAGGCTCTCGAGCTGGAAGCCCTCCAGCACGTCGTGGCCCAGCTCCTCGGCCACGATGGCCTCGAGGTCGGCCTCGGTGATCTCGACCTTGCGATCGGCGAATTCCTTGAACCGGCTGAAGGCCTGGTTCAGCCCGTCACCCTGCACGTGGATGCCCATCTTCTCGAGCGTGTCGGCGAAGGCGTGGCGCCCCGAATGCTTGCCCAGGACGATCTGTCGGCCCACCTGACCGACGCTGGCGGCCTCGATGATCTCGTAGGTGGAACGGTCGGCCAGGACGCCGTGCTGGTGGATACCGGACTCGTGGGCGAAGGCGTTGCGGCCCACGATGGCCTTGTTGTACTGCACCGGGTATCCGGTCAACCGGGCCACCAGACGCGAGGCGCGGGCCAGCTCTTCGCTGCGCACGGTCGTGGTCACGTCGGGGAATTGGTCCGGTCGGATGCGGATGGCCATGACCACCTCTTCGAGCGCGGCGTTGCCGGCGCGCTCGCCCAGGCCGTTCACGCAGACCTCGACCTGACGGGCCCCGGCCTGGACGCCGGCCAGGGTGTTGGCCGTGGCCAGACCGAGGTCGTTGTGACAATGGGTGGAAATCACGTAGTCCCCGGCCACTTCCTTGCGGACGTGTTGGATCAGAGCCCCGAAGTCCCAGGGGATGCCGTAGCCGACGGTGTCGGGGATGTTCAACGTGGTGGCCCCGGCCTCGACCGCGGCGGCCAGCACCTCGAGCATGAAGTCGAGCGGTGTCCGGGTGGCGTCCTGGGGACTGAACTCGACGTCGCCGGTGTGTTCACGGGCCCGGGCCACGCCGGCCCGGGTCTCGGCCAGGACTTGCGCCTGCGTCATCTTGAGCATGTGCTCCATGTGCTGGGGGCTCGTCGAGATGAACACGTGGATGCGGGCGCGATCGGCGTCGCGCAGCGCCTCCCAGCAGCGATCGACATCGGACAGCTGCGTCCGGGACAGGCCGCAGATGGCCGGTGCCTGGGGGCCGGCGCCGACCGAACGGGCGATCGCCTGGACCGCCTCGAAGTCGCCTTGGCTCGCCACGGGGAATCCGGCCTCGATGTAGTCGACGCCGACCCGGGCCAGCTGTTCGGCAATCTCGAGCTTCTCGACCACGTCGAGGGAGATGCCCGGTGACTGCTCACCGTCACGCAGGGTCGTGTCGAAGACGACGAGGTGTCCCGCGTCCGCCTTGCTCGGACCGGCCGGGGCGGCCTTCGAGGCACTCCGCGCCTTGGCGGCGGTGTCCTTGGTGGTGTCCTTCGCGTTGTCCTTCATTGCCATCGTCCCTCGCTCTTCGTCGTCCCTGCCCGTCCATCTCACCTGTTGCCGCCGTCCCGCTCTACGTCACGTCGACATCCGCCGTCTCCGCCTGAACCTGTCGACCTGCGTCGGCCCAAGAAGAAACCCCCTGGCCTTTCGGCTCAGGGGGCGTGTCGGCGAGCGCGATGTGGCGCTCGCCGTCAGGTAAGAAGCAGGGTGGAGGCGAACTCGTACGCGCACATGATGGCCAATGCTTGCAAACAAAAGCCTTCGGGTCAAGGCCATAGCCACGGTGCCCGGCCGTGGGTCTCCCGTCGGTTGCTACGATCGCCGCCGGAAGAGCCGGCCGAGGGTGAACAGGCGTGGAGGGGTGACGACGGTGCGGGGCTTCGTAGGCAGGGCGGTTCGCACCATCGTCGTCTCCATCGCCTTCGGCGTGGCGCTTCGCATCGCGCAGGAGATTCTCGGCCGCCGCAGCGGGGACCGCCGACCGGCACCGATCCGGACCGGGAGCTTCGACTCCTGGCCGGCCGTGCCCCCGGCGCCCGGTCGCCCCGCCACCGGGGCCTGATCGCGAACGCGGGCATCCTCCCCGCCGGTCGCCTCCCCGCCGGTCGCCTCCCCGGCGGTCGCCTCCCCTGTCGGCGTCGCCCTCGACGGGCCCCGGCCCGGAACTCGCCGGGTGCCGCCGTCGTCCAAGCCGGGTGCCGGAGCACCGCCGGCCACAGGAACCGACGCCGGGAGGCATCCATGCAGGGGACCCGCACCAAGCTCATCGTCGCCGTCACCGCAACACTCGTCCTGGCCGGAGCCGTGGCCGCAGGGCGCCACCTCATCGCCGGGAGCTCGTCGACGGCGACGGCGACGGGCACGGCCGTCCACGCCGCGGCGGCGTCCCGGCCCGCCACCATCGCCGCCCAACCGGACGCCGTGGCGTCGGCGGGCCTCCACAGAAGCACCTCGGCCTCCGGAGCAGCCAAGACGGCATCGGGTCCCGCAGGCCTGGCCGCCGTCCCCGTCTCCGCCACGCCACCCTTGGTGGTGCACACGGCCTTCATCGCCATGGGGGTGGGCAAAGGTACGCTGAATGCGGCGCTGCACACCATCGCCGCCGTGGCCGGCGCCGACGGCGGCTACGTGGACAGCTCCTCGCTGT
>DATNJD010000133.1:0-2327 GCA_035604075.1 Acidimicrobiales bacterium | reverse complement strand
CCCAAGGACCTGGCCGGCGACATCGTCAAGGCGTACAGGCGGCTCGGCAAGGATGTCCGGGTCGCCGTGCGGTCCTCGGGCATCGGTGAGGACGCCGAGGGCACCTCGTTCGCCGGCATGAACGAGACGTTCACCAACGTCGCCGGCGAGGAGGACGTGCTGGCCCGTATCGTGGACTGCTGGGCCTCGCTGTGGAAGGCCCGCTCCATCTTCTACCGTGGCGACAAGGACCTGACCGAGGAGCCGGCCATCGCGGTCGTGATCCAGGAGATGATCCCCTCGGTGCGCTCGGGTGTGATGTTCACGATCGACCCGTCGACCGGCGAGACGGATCACATCGTGATCGAGGCCGCCTTCGGCCAGGGCGAGGTCGTCGTGAGCGGACAGGTCGAGCCCGACACCTACGTGGTGTCGAAGGACGGGCCCCGCCTCCTGCATGCCCGCGTGGGCACGCAGCACTTCGAGATCGTGCGCGGACCCGACGGCGAGGACCAGCGGGTCGATCTCGACGCCGCCGAGGGCGGCCGCCGGGTGCTCTCGGACCAGGAGGTCCTCGAGGTGGCGCGCATCGGCTTGGCCACCGAGGCGCACTACGGCTCGCCCCAGGACACGGAGTGGGCGATGGCCGGGGGCCAGACCTACCTGGTGCAGTCACGGCCCGTGACCGCGGTGGGCGGCGTTGCCGCTCCCGCCGCCACGGCCGAATCGGGCACCCTGCTCGTGCAAGGCCTGGCGGCCTCCGCGGGCCGGGCCTCCGGCGTCGTGCGCGTGCTGCAGACACCCGACCAGGGCGACCGCCTGCAGGCCGGTGAGGTCCTGGTGGCGCCCATGACGAGTCCCGACTGGGTGCCGACCATGCGCCGCGCCGCTGCCATCGTGACCGACGGGGGCGGCATGACCTGCCACGCCGCCATCGTCTCGCGTGAGCTCGGGGTGCCCGCCGTCGTCGGCGCCCGTACCGCCACGACGGTGTTGCGTGACGGCGAGCTCGTCACCGTCGACGGTGCCCAGGGCACCGTGACCGAGGGCGCAGTGGTCCCCACAGCAGTCGCCCCCGCCGCGGCGGCACCGGCGCCGGCCGGGTTTGGTGGCCCCGGGGCGCTCGCCACCAAGATCTACGCCAACATCGCCTTCGCGGATCACGCCGAGGAGGTGGCGGCGCTGCCGGTCGACGGCGTGGGCCTGTTGCGCGCCGAGTTCATGGTGACCGACGCCCTGAAGGGGGTCCACCCGCGCAAGCTTCTGGAGCGGGGTGAGGAGCAGACCTTCGTCGACAGCATGGCCAAGTCGCTGCTGCGCATCACCCGTGCCTTCGAGCCGCGGCCCGTCGTGTACCGGAGCATCGACTTCCGCTCCAACGAGTTCTCCAACCTCGAGGGCGGCGATCAGTTCGAACCGCACGAGGAGAATCCGATGATCGGGTACCGGGGTTGCTACCGCTACGTCCGTGAGCCCGACCTGTTCCGGCTCGAGCTCGACGTCCTGGCCCGGGTGCTGCAGGAGACGCCGAACATCGTCCTGATGATCCCCTTCGTGCGCACGGCCTGGGAGCTCGAAGCCTGCCTCGAGGTGGTCGACACCAGCCCGGTCGTTGGCTCGCTGCCGGTGTGGGTCATGGCCGAGGTGCCGTCGGTGGCCTATTGGATCCCGACCTACGCCACCATGGGGATACAGGGCGTCTCCATCGGCAGCAACGACCTCACCCAGCTCATGCTGGGGGTCGACCGGGACTCCCAGGTCTGCGCCGACGTCTTCGACGAGGCCGACCCGGCCGTGCTCGACGCCATCGGGCGCATCATCGAGGGCTGTCAGGCCTCGGGGATCACCTCGTCGCTGTGCGGCCAGGCACCGTCCAACCGGCCGGCCTTCGCCGAGCACCTCGTGCGTCACGGGATCACGTCCATCTCGGTGAACCCCGACGCCGTGGACGCGGTGCGCAAGACGGTGGCGGCCGCCGAGTGGCGCATGCTGCTCGAGGCCGCGGTGCCCGGCCGGCCCGAGATGTCGGGCGGGGTGGCGCCCCGTCACCCGCTCCGTCACCGCCGCTAGGAACGAAGGCCCGCCCAGCTCCATCGGCTCACTCGATCGTTCGCGATCAAGGACTTCCCGACCGGGCAGACTGTGCCTTGTGGGTGACGCAGCCACGTTCCGACTCGATGGCCATGTGGCCACCATCACCTACAACCGGCCCGACGCTCTCAATGCCATCAACGGAGAGATGCGGCGCGACCTCAACGAGGCCTTCTCACGGTTTCGAGACGACGAGGAAGCGTGGGTGGCCATCGTCACCGGCGCCGGACGGTCCTTCTGCGCCGGCGCCGATCTGC
>DATNJD010000132.1:0-8381 GCA_035604075.1 Acidimicrobiales bacterium | reverse complement strand
TCATGTTCGAGGCCCGGGCCTGCACGTCGGTCGTCCCCACCAGGCCGACGGGGATCACGGGAACGCCACACCCGAGAGCGAGCCGGGCCACGCCGGTGTGGCCGCGGTAGAGCCGGCCGTCGGGCGAGCGTGTCCCTTCGGGATAGATCCCGAGGACCCCTCCCCCGTTCAACACGTCGCGCGCCGTGGCCAGGGCCCGCTCGGAGGCGCTGCCCCCGTCGCGCCGCATGGGGATCTGTCCGGCGGCCCGGAAGAACCAGGCCGTCTTCCACGAGTCGAAGTACTCGGCCTTGGCCACGAAGGTGACCCGCCGGCGGATGACGAGGGGAACGAAGAGCGAGTCGCAGAACGAGACGTGGTTGGGGGCGATGATGGCCGCGCCGGTGCGGGGGATGTGTTCCCGACCCTCGACCTCCACTCGCCACAAGAGCCGGAAGATAGGGCTGAGCAGGCATTTCAGCACCCAATAGGCCACGGACCCCACGGTAGCGCGACGGGCGGATCGGTGAGAGCGACATCGATCGGCCGTCCGTCATTGACCCCGGCGCGCGGCCGCCCGTAGCGTCACGGCGGTGGCGCGCCGGTTGACCGCTCGGGGGGAGAGGCGGCGCCAGCAGTTGACCGACTTCGCCGCCCACCGGTTCGCCGCCCACGGCTACCACCCCACCTCGGTCACCGACATCGTCGACGGCCTCGGCGTGGGCAAGGGCGTCTTCTACTGGTACTTCGCCTCCAAGGAAGAGCTCTTCCGCCAGATCCTGGCCGACTCCCAGCGCGATCTCCGTCGCGCCCAGCGCCAAGCCGTGGCCGACGAACCCGACCCTGTCCGCCGCATCGAGGCGGGCATCGGAGCATCGGTCACCTGGCTCGACGACAATCGCCATCTCTTCGTTCTGCTCGAGTTCGCCCGCACCGAGGAACGGTTCGCCGACCTCATCCGCCAGGGCGAGGAACAGGCGGTCGCCGATGCCCTTCCCCACGTGAAGGCCGGCATCGCCGCCGGCATGATCCGGCGCGACGATCCCCTCGTCCTCACCCACGCCATCCTGGGCGTGACCGCCTACCTGGCCCGGGTCCTCGTCCTCGAACAGGGCCGCTCGGCCGCCGACGCGGCCCGCTTCGCCGCCTCATTCTGTCTGGAAGGCATCCTGTCGCCCGCCGCCGCCCAGCGGCGGATCGGACGCGCCGCCGGTTGACCCCCGAGCGGTGGAACACTGGCCGCGTGCTCGAGACAGAAACATTCGCCATCCGCTACGGGGCGCTGCGCCCCCTGCTCACTGTCCTCGGCATGGGACCGCGCTTCTCGGGCGTCGAGCTCGGCGCCACCGAGATGAAGGTCCGGATGGGGTGGGCCTTTCGCGCCCGCGTCCCGCGCGCCTCCATCACCGGGGCCGGCCTCGTCACGGGGACCGTCGGTGGCATCGGCGTCCACGGCTGGCGCGGCCGGTGGCTCGTCAACGGTTCCATGTCGGGCATCGTCGGCCTCGACATCAAGCCCCCGGCGCGCGCCGTCGTTCTGGGCATCCCGGTCACGCTCCACTACCTGGCCCTCAGCCTGCAGGACCCCGAAGGCCTCGTGGCCGCCGTGACAGGCTGAACTCGACCGCCGTTCCCTCGTGGCGGTGAGGCCCTACTGCAGCTTGGGCAGCACCCGGCGGAGGTTCCGAACGGCCTGGCCGATCCGTTGCTCGTTCTCGATCAGCGCGAAGCGCACATGCCCGTCACCGCCGGGACCGAAGCCGACACCGGGTGACGTCGCCACTTCGGCTTCGGAGACCAGGAACGACGAGAACTCGAGCGAGCCCATCTCCCGGTAGGGCTCGGGGATGGGGGCCCAGACGAACATCGTCCCTTTGGGCGGCGTCACCTCCCATCCGATCCGGTTCAGCCCGTCGCACAGGGCGTCGCGCCGGGCCTGGTACGTCTCGTTGATCCACTTCGGGTAGTCGGGCGCCTCGTTCATCGCCACGATGGCGGCGATCTGGATGGGCTGGAAGGTGCCGTAGTCGAGATAGCTCTTCAGCTTGGTCAGGGCCTGCACGACCTCGCGGTTGCCGACCAGGAACGCCATCCGCCAGCCGGCCATGGAGAAGGACTTGGTCAACGAGTAGAGCTCGACGGCCACGTCCTTGGACCCGGGCACCTCCAGGATCGACGGCGGCTTGTAGCCGTCGAAGGCGATGTCGGCATAGGCGAAGTCGTGGACGAGCACGATCTCGTGCGCCCGGGCGAAGTCGACGATCCTCTGCATCCACGCCAGGTCCACGCACGCCGTCGTCGGGTTGTGGGGGAACGACAGCACGATCACGCGCGGCTTGGGCCACGCCGACTCCCACGACTCCACCAAATTGTCGAAGAAGACCTCCGACGCCGGGTTGTCCTCCGTCCCCGTCCCCTCCAACCGGACCTGCCGGACGTCGGCCCCGGCGAAGAGCGGCGCGTAGATGTGGATCGGGTACGACGGCGACGGCACCATGGCGCTGTCACCGGGTCCGAGCAGAACGAGCATCAGGTGCGACAGGCCTTCCTTGGCCCCGATCGTGGAGACAACCTCGGTGTCGGGATCGAGTTCCACGCCGAACCGGCGCAGGTACAGCGCGGCGATGGCTTGGCGCACCTTGGGGATGCCGCGGCTGGCCGAGTACCGGTGGTTCCGGGGATTGTGGGCGGCCTCGGCCAACTTCTCCACGGCGATGGCGGGCGACGGCAGGTCGGGGTTGCCGAAGCCGAGGTCGATGACGTCACGACCGGCTCGACGGGCCTCGAGCTTCAGCGCGTCGATCTGCGCGAAGACGTACGGGGGCAGTCCGTTGATCCGTCGGAATTCCATGAACAAGATTACAGCGGCCGACCCGTCGCTCCTTCCCGGATTATCCGCCGCCTCCGCCCCCGCGCAGCATCTCCGCCACCTCGGCCAGCGCCTCCAGCGACTTCGGCCAGCCACAGACGGCCCAGGTCGCCCCGGCCGTGGCCAGCTCCGACAGCTCCACGGCGATCTCGGCGGGCTCCGTCGCCACCGGCCCACCCCAGGTGACCTCGAAGCGACTGGTCAGGGCGGCCACGGCGGACGGTTGTCCGGCCCACAGATTCACCGCCGCCCCCGGACCGAGATCGGCGACCAGCTCGGTGGTGGCCCGCGATCCCCCGCCCACCCACACGGGCACGCCCAGATCGAGCATCCGCCGGGCGCAGTGGAGCAGGGCCAGCCGACGTTCGTCGGGGGGTCCGGGGGGGACGCCGTAGGCCTCGTTCTCGGCCACGCTCTTGGAATCGCCCGTCCCCATGCCGGCGATCAGCCGGCCCGGCGCCATCTCGGCCAGCGAGGCCAGTTGGGCCACGAGAACGTCGTCGGGCCGCAACCCGATCCGGGCCACCAGCGGTCCGAAGCAGATCCGTCTCGTCACCGACGCCACCGCGCCGAGCACGGGGAAGGCCGACAGGGCGGGACGATCGGGGTTCCCGAGGGGCCAGATGTGGTCGAAGACGAAAACCCCGTCCAGCCCGAGCGCCTCGGCCCGGCGCGCCCCCTCGAGGGCGGCGGCGTCGTCGCGGAACGTCGGCAGCGTCACCCCCACCCGCACCTGCGCCTCCTTCGGATCCGTCCGGCCCCGTCTCAGTCGGGCCGGACGAGCTTGCCTCTATGGTCCCGCCGGGCCAGCACCCCGGCGCCGATCGCTCCCGCCCGCTCGCCCAGCGCGGCCAGCTCGATCATCACCTCGGGCCGGCGGTGCCGGCCTTCCACCAGGTCGTCGAAGGCCACCCGCACCGGTTCGAGCACCAGATCGAGCGCGTCGACCAACCCGCCACCGAGCACGAAGAGCGACGGATCGAGCAGGTTGGCCAGATTGGCCAGCCCCAGGGCCAGCCACCAGCCCAGTTCCTCCAGCACGGCCTGGGCCATCGGATCGCCGGCAGCGGCGGCGGCCGTCACGTCCTCGGCCCGCACCGTTTCGGGGTCGCCACCGGCGAGGCTCAGCACCGCGTCGAGCCGTCCGGCGTGCGCCGCCTCCCGGGCCAGCCGTCCGAGGCCACTGCCCGAGGCGAACCGCTCCCAGCACCCCCGCTTGCCGCACGGACAGGCCGGCCCCGAGGGGTCCACCACCATGTGGCCGATCTCCCCGGCGAAGCCGTGGGCCCCGCGGGTGACCCGGTTGTTCACGATCAGCCCCCCGCCGATACCCGTGCCGAGCGTCACCACCACGGCGTCCGTCGCCCCGGCGGCGGCGCCGTAGATCCACTCACCGACCACGGCGCAGGTGGCGTCGTTGTCCACCACCACCTTCAGGCCTCCGAGGCGCTCGGTCACCCAGCCGGCCACGTCGAGGCCGTCCCCTCCGGGCAGGTTGGGGGCGAAGCTCAGAGTCCCGTCGTCGTCCACCATCCCCGGCACCCCCACGCCGACCGCCGCCACCCGGTCGCCGGCGTCGCCCAGCGCCCGCCGCAGCTGCTCGGCCACGTCGGTCACGGCCTCGATCACGGCCTCGCCCCCCTGCGTCCCGCCGCCCACGGCCGGCACCACCCGTGGCGTGGCCACCTTGGCTTCGGCCAGCACCTCGCCGTCGCCGTCCACGGCCAGGCCCAGGATCTTGGTCCCCCCCACGTCGATCCCCAGGGTCAGCGGTCCGGGCACGGGACCTCCGTCGGCCCGGCGCCGGCCGTCACGTCGTCAGCGAGGATTCGACCCGTGCTTTCAGCTCTTCCAGGGCGGTGTGCATGATCCGGCTCTGGGCCCGCCGCTTGATGAAGCCGGGCAGGGGAACCCGCAACTCGACCTCGAGCGTGTAGCTCACCTCGGTCGAGCCGTCGTCGGCCCGTTCGAAGCTGTAGGTCCCGTCGAGCTTCGACGTCAGGTCCCCGGCCGTCTGCTTCCACGACAGCTTCGTCGGGGCGGCTGAGTAGTCGTAGGACAAGGTGTAGCTGGTGCTGCGACCGAAGGCGCCGGCCCGGAAGGTGGCCTCGGCCGGACGACCCTCGGCGTCGCGACTCTGGACCGAGACATCTTTGATGTCGGCCGCCCACTCCGGGTAGCGCTCGATATCGCTCACCACGGCGAAGCACTGCTCCGGCGGCGCGGCCACGACCATGCGTTCGGTGGCAATCTCCGCCACGGTCCCTCACTCCCTTGTCGCGCCCCGGCGCTCGTACCCCGGAGCAGCTGGCCGGCGGCAGTCAGCCTTCCATGTCCTGCAAGGCGTCGGCCAGCCTACGTGCGAGGAACCCGTACCCGAAGGATCGCTCCACCCGGGACCGGGCCGCCTCGCCCATCCGCCTCCGCCCCTCGTCGTCTCCGAGCAATCGCCGCAGGGCATGGGCCACCGCCCCCGGGTCGCCGGGATCGTCCACCACCAGCCCGGTCTCCCCGTCGACCACGGCCTCGTCGGCCCCGCCGCTGCGCCCCGCCACCTGGGCCACCCCCGCCGCCGCCGCCTCCAGGAACACGATCCCGAACCCCTCCTGCTCGAGGTCGAGCCACCGGTTCCGGCAGGCCATGGCGAACACGTCGGCCGCCCCGTAGAGCCGGGGAAGCTCGTCGTCGTCGACCCGACCGAGGAGCCGTACCGGGGCGCCCGTCGACCGGACTCGTCGGGCCAGCCGCGCCCGGTCACGCCCCTCCCCGGCGATCGCCACCGTCAGACCGGGGAACGAGGGGGCGAGGCCGGCCGCCGCGCCGATCAGCACGTCCATCCCCTTCCGCGGCACCAGCCGACTGATGCTCGCCACCAGCGGTCCCTCGGCGGGCAGGTCCCAGACGGCTCGGGCTTTGGCCCGCTCCTCGTCCGACAGCGGCCGGAACCGCTCGAGGTCCACCCCGGGGGGCACCTCCACCACCGGCGCCGTCATCCCCGGCGCCGCCCGCCGGGCCTCGGCCGCGGGGTAGCGCCCGGCACAGATCACCAGCCGGGCCTGCCCGAGCACGGCGGCCAGGGCGTGGCGTCCTCCGGGCAGCCGGCCCGGCACCGCCACCTCGGCCCCGTGCAGCACCACGGCATACGGCCGCCCGAGCCGGGGCCCGACGAGACCGAGCGGCAGGGCGGGATCGAGAACGACGAGCGACGCGCCCACCTCGTCGGCCAGGGCCCGGATACGGCGCACATGGCCCGGAACGGGCAACAGCACGGGCGCCGCCACCCGCTCGATCCGGATCCCGACCTTGGCCTGTTCACGATCGAATGCGCCGGCGTCGGAGTGAGACGAGGCCGTCAGCACGGTGAACGTGGCCGGGTCGAGCCGTCGCCACAGCTCCCACAGATACGCCTGGATCCCTCCCACCTTGGGCGGGAAGTCGTTCGTCACGAGCAGATGGCTCATGGGCAAATCCCGTGGCGGCGCACCTCCCCATGGTCGCACGCCGCCGACGGCCGACGGCCCGCCGCGCCGCGCTGGCGGGCGCCCCATGGGGCGCCGTTCAGCAGGCGGCCCAGTCCACGGCGGCGCCGGGATGACGCAGCTCGGGCACGAGACCGCCGTCACCGAGCATCCGGATGGCCCGGGCCTCGGCCACGTCGACGACCACGGCGTCGTCAGCCTCCCGGCCGAGCACGAACGACACCACGCAGTCGTCACAGGCGGAGCTGTGCTGGAGCTCGCAGTCGTCGCAACTGATCGAGATGGTCGGTCTCGGTGATGTCGCCATCGGAACCCTCCCCGGGTCTGCTCGTCTCTCGTCGGGACCAGGCTGCCAGGAGGGTGTGTCACTCAGAGAGGGCGGGCCCCCCGACGACTGGACCCCCGACGGCTGGGCCCTCGACGGCAGGTGCGTCCACCGAATCGGTGAGGATCTCGACGCTGCGCCCGTGTCCGCACCACCGGCACTGCACCTCGACCACCTCCTCGGAGAGCACCTCTTCCTCCTCCACCGTCAGCGCGCCGCCCACGCTGTAGTGATGGAAGGCCCGGGTCCGACGATCCGTCATCACATCGAAGCGCGTCAGGTTGCCGCACGCGGCGCAGCGGTAACGGATGGGGGCCACGACCCCCACGCTATCCGCGTGACCGTCCACCCTCCTCCGTACGCTCTTGGAATGGTCCTCGCCGCGGCGTCCTCGTCGGACGACCTCTCGGTGGCGCTCTACGACGTCACCTTCGCCGTCGTCGACGTGGAGACGACCGGGGGTGGACCCCAGACGTGCTCACTCACGGAGATCGCGGCGGCCAAGTTCCGCGGCGGCGACTGCCTGGGGACCTTCGCCACCCTGGTCGACCCCTGCGACGTCATCCCGCCCTTCATCAGCTCGCTCACCGGAATCACGAACGACATGGTCCGCGACGCCCCGTCGCTCTCGGGCGTCCTTCCCGCCTTCGTCGAGTTCGTCCACGGTGCCGTCATCGTCGGCCACAACGTCTCGTTCGATCTCGCCTTCCTGAACGCGGCGCTGGAAGAGAACGAACGGCCCCCTCTCGACAACCTCGTCGTCGACACCCTGGCCCTGGCCCGCCGTCTGGCCGCCGAGGAGATCCCCAACTGCAAGCTGGGGACCCTGGCCGCCGCGCTCGAGCTCGAGCACCGTCCCGCCCACCGCGCCCTCGACGACGTCATGGCGACCGTCGACCTCCTCCACCGTCTCATCGAGGACGCCACCGGCTTCGGTGTCTTCCGGCTGGGTCAGCTCGTCGAGCTGCCCCGCTTCATCCCGACTGTCGTCCGAGATCCCTCACGCAGACTCCGCGCATTCCTGTGAGACGCGGATCAGGGCCTCGAGCACCGCCGACGCCCGCCCGTCGTCGATCACGGCGGCCGCCTGCTCGACCCCGGTGGGGAAATCCTCGGCCAGCCCTGCCACCACCAGCCCGGCGGCGGCGTTCAAGAGCACGATGTCCCGGTGCGGACCCTTCTCCCCGGACAGAACCCGGCCCACCACGACAGCGTTGGCGGCGGGGTCCGATCCCCGCAGGTCCTCGAGCGTGACCCGGGGCAGCCCCAGCTCGACGGCATCGATCGTGGTGGTCCGCAGGCGCGTCTCGATGTCGTGCGACCCGTTATCACCCACCGGGTCGAGCAGTTCGAAAAGCTTCGTCGGCCCTGTCGTCGACAGCTCGTCGAGATTGTCGGCACCGTGCACCACCATGGCCCGACGACAGCCGTTCATGGCCAGTACCCCGAGCATCTTGTCGGCCATCGCCGGATCACTCACACCGACCACCTGGAAGCACGCCCGCCCCGGGTTGGCCAGTGGCCCCAGGTAGTTGAAGACGGTGGGCACCCCGAGCTCGCGGCGCACGGGCGCGGCGAAGCGCATGGCCGGATGGAACCGCGGTGCGAAGCAGAAACCCATCCGCGCCTCTTCGATACAGCGCGCCACCCCTTCGGGGCCGAGATCGATGACGACACCGAGCGCCTCCAGGACGTCGGCCGAACCGGCCACCGATGTGGCGGCGCGGCC
>DATNJD010000131.1:0-4584 GCA_035604075.1 Acidimicrobiales bacterium | reverse complement strand
CCCCCGCCGATCTCTGGGACTGACCTCACAGTTTCCTAATACGACCGCCCACACCTTCTCACCTGGGGGACGTTCACTGACGGGATGCCGCCGGTCGGAGCGCCGCATCCCTCAACCTCCCCGGTGCCGCCGACATGACATGGCAGGCTGGTGCCGTGACAACCGGCTCCGACACGATCATCGTGGTCGAGGACGACCACCACATCTCCGATCTGGTCAGCATGTACCTCCGCCGTGAGGGGTTCCGGGTCCTCCAGGCCGACGACGCCGAGCACGGCCTCACCTACATCCAGCGGGAGAACCCAAAGCTGCTGATCGTGGACATCGGGCTCCCCGGGGAGCTCGACGGCCTGGACCTGTGTCGGCAGGTCCGCAAGTCGAGCGACGTCCCCGTGATCATCCTCACCGCCCGCGACGACGAGATCGACCGGGTGCTCGGGCTGGAACTGGGCGCCGACGATTACGTCACCAAGCCCTTCTCGCCCCGGGAGCTCGTGGCCCGGGTGCGGGCCATTCTCCGCCGTTCCGGTGCCGCCAGCGATCGCAAGACGGCGCCCGTCACCACCGAGATCGGGAACATCGTGGTCGATACGGGTCGCCGCGAGGTCGTGTGTGCCGGGGAGGTGGTGGCCCTCACCACCCGGGAGTTCGACCTCATCGCCTATCTCGTCGCCAACCGCGGCCTGGCCCTGTCGCGACGGCAGCTCCTCGACGGCGTGTGGGGCGAGGGTTGGTACGGCGACGAGCGGACCGTCGACGTCCACGTGCGCCAGCTGCGCAAGAAGCTCGGTGACGAGCTCTCCCTCACCACCGTGTGGGGCGTGGGCTACCGCCTCGGCTGAATCGGACCGGTCGCCTCATGCGCCGACGCCTCACCATCGCCATCGTGGCCGTCGTCACGGGAACGCTGCTCGTCACCACCGCCGGCAGCCTGTTACTCGTCCGTCGGGCCGCCACCTCGACGGCCGGCTCCGAGACCACCCACGAGGCCACGGTCGTGGCCCAGCTGCTGTCGGAGGGAACGCTCGCCGCCGACGTCGGTGCTGGATCCCGAGTCCGTGCCGATCGGGTTTTGTCCGCACTGCGCGTGGTCGGCTCCTACGACTTCTTCCAGCCCGTGGGCCTGACCGCGACCGGCGAGTTCGTCTTCCTTCCCTCCCCCCTGTCGCCGACGGACCTGGATGCAACGTCGCTCGAGACCGGCCAGACCGTCTCGGGCAACGTGGGCCATGTGGTCTTCGCCGCGGTGCCCGTCGCCCTGACCAACCGCCAACGTGTCAACCTCGACATCGGCCAGCGTCAGGTCGCCGTCCTGCTCGCCGTGCGCACCGTACGCAATCCCGTGAACGGTCTCATCTATTTTCTCCTCGTCGCCGGAGGGGCGTTGCTGGTGGCCGCCGCCGTCGCTTCGGGTCTCGCCCGCCGCATCAGCGCTCCGCTCGTCCGGGCCGTCACCACCACGCGCCAGTTGGCCGGCGGTGATCTGACGGCGCGGGTTCCCGTGAGCGCCCACGACTATCCCGAGCTCACGGAACTGGCCGAGGCCATCAACTCCATGGGCGACAATCTGAGCCGCTCGCAGAACCTGGAGCGGCAGTTCCTCCTCTCGGTCTCCCACGAGCTGCGGACACCGCTCACGTCGATCATCGGGTACGCCGATGCCATCGCCGACGGGACCACCCAGGACATCGCCGGCGCCACCGCCGTCATCAGCGCCGAAGCCGGCCGTCTGGGACGACTCCTGCAGGATCTCCTCGACCTCGCCCGGCTCGACGCCAAGCGCTTCTCATTCGACGTCCGACCGGTGGACTGTGCCGAGGCGGTCATGGCCACGGCGGCCGCCTTCCGGCCCGAGGCCGAGACCCTCGGTCTCGAACTCGTCACCGCCGCCCCCGCCGAGGGTGGCCTGTGGGTCGACGCCGACCCCGATCGGCTCAGCCAGATCGTGGCCAATCTGACAGAGAACGCCTTCAAACACGCGCAGTCGCGCGTGGTGGTGGGGGCCGGCCTCGTGGGCAGCTCGATCGCTGTCTGGGTCCTCGACGACGGCCCCGGCATTGCCGCCGAGGACCTGCCCCACGTCTTCGAACGCCACTTCACATCCGATCGTGTGACCAGCAGGCGCCTCGGTTCGGGGCTGGGTCTCGCCATCGTGTCCGAGTTGGCCGCCGCCATGCATGCCGTGGTGGTGGCCGAGTCCCCCGTCATCGAGGGCCGGGGCACCCGGATGACCCTCTGGTTGCCACCGCCGGCGACCGGCGGGGCCGAGCGATCCTGAGCCCGGGTCGGGGTCCGGCTCGTTCGGCTGGCCCCCCAGCGTTGAGACAGCGATGGGAGTCATTTGTTCGAATTGTGTCCCGGGGGTGTCACGCTGCGAGTGTCAGATCCCGCTCGTCAGGCAGGAGGGTGTGTGCCATGGAGCTCAAGCTGAAGCGGTTGCTACCGCGGAATTTCATCGACTGGCGGGGCCAGTACATGATCGAAGACGATCCCGAGGCGAGCTGGCGGGAGTGCCGCGTCATCGACGTCTCGACATTCGGTGCCGGGCTCGAGCTGGTCGACGCCACGCCCGACGAGACGGCCGGACGGAGCATCGTGCTGGCCGACAACCTGCGGGGCGAAGTCAGGCACGCCATCCCGGCCAAGAGCAACGGCGTCAGGGTGGGGATCGAGTTCGTCGATCTCACCGAGGCCGAGCAGACCTACCTCACCTCTCTGGTGCAGCTCCAAGCCGCCTGGTAGGCCCGCCGTCGAGATGGGCGGTGTCGTTGAAGCGCCGCACGACCCACCGCGGCCCGTCGACGACGACCTCCGAGATGGACCCGTTGTCCGCTCCCGTGAAGGCGAACGGCGCCGACCCGGTCACCTGGGCCAGGACCTCGCCGATGACACCGCCGTGGGTGAACACGGCAACCCGTTCATCGGGGTGGGCGGCGGCGACCGCCTCGAGACCCCGGCGCACACGTCCGGAGAACGTCGCGGCCGACTCGGCACCGGGCACGATCTCCCACCGCTGTTCCTCGACGACGCGGCGCGCCAGTGGGCCCTGTTCCACCATCATCTTGCGCAGCAGCCCACCCTCCCACTCGCCCAGGAACACCTCACGCAGGTCGGGTTCGACGACCACCTCCATACCCAAGGTTCGCACGAGCGGTGCCGCCGTCTGCACGGTGCGACGCAACGACGTGACGTAGACGGCGTCCACCCCCTCCCGGGCCAGACGGTCGCACACCCGTCTCGCCTGCTCTTCGCCTTGGGGTGCCAACGCCGGGTCCCCCTGACCGTCGATCAGAGGAAACGGTCGATCGTCGTCCAAAGGTTCCGATTCACCGTGGCGGACGAGGAGGACGACCGTGGCTCCGGGGGGTGGCGCGAACCGGAGTTGGCGGTACTCAGCCATGCGCCACCGACAGGTGGGCCCCGGCCCCGGACTCAGCCCCGAGCGGCATACGCCCTGCTCTCGTCGCCCACCAGCGACACCAGGTTCCCCAGAGAGATGTTCACGTCGACGAGATGCAGTCCCCACGTCGGGCCGATGGCCTGCATGACGACGGGTCGAGGATCACCGGCGTGGACGGGTCCGCTCACCTGGAGCCAACTGGCGCCGTTCTCGTACTTGCACTCCCCCGTATACAGGCCCGGTTGCGTGACCCACGGTGTCGTGACGGTGGGGCCCTGCGCCCCGTTGGCCCGGAGACCGGCCGACACCTCGGACGACGGGAAGTACGGAACGAGCGGACCGACGCCACCCGACGGTGACGCCGGGTTCACGCACAGGACCTGCAGGCCGGTGGCAGAGGGTTTCGAGCCCGGGATCAGGCCGCTCACACCGGCACCGGGCCGACCGAAGAGGCTGTTGGACGGTGGCGGTTGGTCGAACGACGAATAGGCGATCACGCAGCCGGTGGCGGTGGTCGAGGTACACGCCGGGATGTGTTGGAAACTGCCCCCGACCGTCTTCCCGACGGGGACGGTGACATTGCCACCCAGGATGATGGCGGACACGAGACGGCGACGCACGGTGGCATCGCCGTCCACCTTCTGGCGCAACAGGCCGATGAGCATGGCCGCCCCCTGGGAGTGACCGATCACCACCACCCCCCGCCCGTCGTTGTCGTGGGCCAGGTAGTCCTGCCAGGCCGCCACGACTCCCGCGTAGGCCTTCGTCAGATCGGCGGCGGTCAGGTCGGCGGGCGTGGCGATGGCCTTGAGGGTGAGCTGGGGATAGATGGGAGCGAAGACGCGGCACTCCTGCGAGAAACGCGACGCCTGGTACTGCGCCACCGCCGTCTCGGCCGGATCGACGGCGAGGTCGGCGTTGGCTCCCGATTGCGTGCTCACGGTGGGATAGACGTAGAAGCAGTCGATGCCGGGGTGCGACGCATCGGATGATCGCTGAATGCTCGAGGGGCCCGACTCCGGCACCACGGTGGCCGTCAGGCTGTCGTCACACGGGTCGGGGAGCTGGCCCGGTCGGCACAACCACTCGACGCCGGCGGTATCGGTGCGGGCGGCCACGGCCCCGTCGGCCACCGCCGCATTCTGCGCCGCCGTGGGTTGGGCCGTGCCGGCCGAGGCACCCGA
>DATNJD010000130.1:0-7675 GCA_035604075.1 Acidimicrobiales bacterium | reverse complement strand
CGAGCGGTGACAGCAGCCGGTTGATCTCGTCGGGCAGCAGAGATGTGGCCGCTACCTCGAAGGGCGACTCGGCCGATCGGTCTTCGACGACATCGCCGAGCTCGGCGTCCCCGTCTTCGCGCAGGGGCTCCGACAGAGAGAGCGGCTCGGCGCGGAACCGCAGCGCTTCGATGAGCTTGTCCTCGGGCATCTCGACTTCGGCCCCGAGTTCGGCCAGGGTGGCGGGCCGGCCGTACTTGAGCTCGAGCCGGGCCTGGGCCTTCTGGACGCGGGCCAACGTGTCGCCGGCGTGCACGGGGAGCCGGATGGTCCGGCCCGTGTTGGCGATACCGCGGGTGATGGCCTGCCGGATCCACCACGTCGCATAGGTGGAGAATTTGAAGCCTTTGCGCCAGTCGAACTTCTCGACCGCGTGCATCAGGCCCAGGTTCCCCTCCTGGATCAGGTCCAACAGGGGCAGACCCGACGCCTGGTACTTCTTGGCGATGGAAACCACCAGCCGGAGGTTCGACTGGACGAAGGTCTGCTGGGCGTTCTCCCCAGTCTGGATCTTCCGCTTCAGCTCACGGCGCTTGGACGGCGTGACGTCTTTCGCTTTTCCCGCTCCGAGCTCCTGCTCAGCGTCGCGACCGGCCTCGATGGTCTGCGCCAAACGGACTTCATCATCCTTCGTGAGCAGTGGATACTGCCCGATGTCCGTGAGGTACAGCCGTACGAGGTCTTCCTCGTCGCGCTCGACGCGCTCCTTCGCCAACGTCCTTAGCCCTTCCTCGGGTCCCCTCCGGCGGGTGCCTGCCGGCAGGACATACGTATTCGCCTGCTCACACACCTGTCGGTCGCCCGCCGCCCGGATGTTCCGGACCACGGACGTAGGTCGCCTGTGGATATAGTTTACCGGCGACGTCAAGGGCCCAGTTCGTCGGCGGCCCAGGCCGGTCGAAAAAACCGGTACCGGCGATGGGCCGACCCCTCTTGCGGCGTCAGACGGCGTGTTGTCCGAGTTTGTTTCGGCTTATTTCGGCCACGGCACGAGGCCCGGTCCTATGCCGGCCAGCACCTCTTCGAGAATTTGTTGATGTGCAGTGAGGACGGCGATGTCGTGCGGCCGGTCGACCAGGGTCTGCACCAGAGTCTCGGTGGTCTGCCACGCCTCGATCTCGTCGCGCATCACTAACCGTAGTGATCTGACCACAGGCCCATCGGCCACGGGGGCGGCCCGGCGGAGGTGGAGGCCGTAGCCGGCGATCAGCCGGGGAAACACCACTCGGGCCAGGCTCACCAGCCGCAGAAGCGTCCCGCCGCCGGCGGCCGCCTGACCGGGCGCTCCGCCGGCCAGCATGCCGAGCAGCCGGTCCACCTCCGCACTGGGGGGAAGCGTCAACGTGGCCGGGTCCATGGTGTCGAGGACGGGAAGGCGTTCGGCCCAGAGCTCGGCATGCCATGCGTGCTGCCGGCTGTAGATGTCGAACACCAGCTGCGCCTCGTCGACCGGTTCCGAGATCACCCAGCCGCCGAGCACCTCGAACAGGCGCCGCTCGGTCCACTGGTACGAGCCGATCACCCGCGCCTGCGCCTCCAACGGCAGCGCCCCGGCCGCCGACGAACCGTCGGCGCGGGTGCCCCCGACGGCCAGGGTCATCGCCTCGAAGGGATCACCGGCCACCGGTGCTCCTCGGTTCGACCGAACTGTCGACAGGCTCCGGGGCGTGGTCGCGGTAGCGGTTGGTGATCGGCATCCGCCGGTCCTTGCCGAAGGCCTTGGCCGTGATCCGCACCCCGGGCGGCGACTGCCGACGTTTGTACTCCGCCCCGTCGACCAGACGGGCCACCCGCATCACGAGCGCCGGGTCGAAACCGGCGCCGGCCACCTCGGCCACGGAGCGGTCGTGCGCCACGAGCGCCTCGAGAACGGGATCGAGAACCTCGTAGGCCGGAAGGCTCTGGTCGTCGCGCTGATCGGGCCGCAGCTCGGCCGACGGCGCCTTGGTGAGCACGGCGTCGGGGATCCACGGCCTGCCGGCGGTGGCGTTGCGGTAGCGGCACAGCCGGTAGACGAGGAGCTTGGGGACGTCCTTGATCACGGCGAAACCGCCCGCCGAGTCGCCGTAGAGCGTCGAATACCCCGTGGCCAGTTCGCTCTTGTTCCCGGTGGTGAGCACGATCCACCCCCGGGCGTTGGAGACCGCCATCAAGAGCACACCGCGGATCCGCGACTGCAGGTTCTCGTCCGTGAGCCCGGTAGGAGGACCATCGGTGACGGACGCCAACAGACCCGACAGCGCCGTGTGGGCCGCCTCGATGGGAATGGTCCGCAGGTCGATGCCCATGTTCTCGGCCAGCGCGGTGGCGTCGTCGAGCGAACCTTCGCTCGAATAGCGCGACGGCATGGCCAGGGCGTGGACGTGTTCGGCGCCGAGGGCGTCGACGGCCACGGAGGTGACCAGAGCGGAGTCGACGCCCCCCGACAATCCGACGACGGCGTCGACGAACCCGTTCTTGGCCAGATAGTCGCGGGTGCCGAGCACGAGGGCCGCATAGACCTCGGCGTCGGTGTCGAGGGCGGGAGCCACCGGCGGTGCCGGCCGTGTCTCAGGGTCACGGGGCACCGTGCTCACGATCACCACCGGGAGCGCGCCGCCCGACGTCCGGTGGCCGTCACCGTCATCGGTGTCGGGGACATCGGTGTCGGGGACATCGGTGTCGGGGACATCGACATCGACGGTGAGGATCGTCTCGGAGAACTGCCCGGCGGCAGCCACCACCGCGCCATGGCGGTCCATGACAAAGGAACCGCCGTCGAAAACAAGCTCGTCCTGGCCACCGACCTGGTTCACATAGGCGATCGTGCAGTGCGCCTCGGCCACCCGTTGCCGGGCCACCTCGAGGCGCTCCTGCTCGCGGCCGATCGCATACGGCGATGCGTTCACATTCACGATCAGCCGCGCTCCACCGGCGGCCTGGGTGGCGACGGGACCGCCGGCGAACCACAGGTCCTCACACACCGACACACCCACCGGGATGCCGGCCACTTTGAAGAGTTCCAGCTCCGACGTTCCCGGGGCGAACCACCGTTCCTCGTCGAAGACGCCGTAGTTGGGAAGCCGACGCTTGTGGTACACGCCGAGCACATCGCCGCCGGCGCACACGGCCAGGGCGTTGCGCAGGCGCCGCGGTGCGCCGCGGATGGCGGCCTCCCGGGCCACCACGCCGGCACCGTCGGCCCGGGCCACGGCATCGGGAACGCTGTCGGGTCCCACGATGTCCACGAATCCCACCAGGGCCACGCAGCCCCGGGTGGCCGAGGCCACTCGTCGCAGTGCCACATAGTTGTCGGTGACGAATGCCGGTTTGAGCAGAAGGTCTTCAGGTGGGTAGCCGGTGATGGTCAGCTCGGGAAAGGCGGCCAGATCGGCGCCGTCCTCCTCGGCCCGGCCGAGCGCCGCCAGGATCTTCTCGACATTGCCCCCGATGTCACCGACGACCGTGTCGATCTGGCACAGAGCCACGCGCAGGCGAGCCACGTAGCGATCCTACCGGGGTGTCGCGAGAGCCCCGGCGGGGCATCGGGCCTGGCATGCTGCGGTCGTGCGCAGTGCGCTCCCCGAGGGTCTGGTGGCCGTGGCCGAACACTCGGCCGCGCCGGCGGCCGTGACCGTGGCGCTGCACCGTGCCGTCGAGGAGCGTCCCGGTGTGGCCGATCGCCTTCTCGACGGACGCGCACCGAGCGCTCTGGCGCACGCGTTCACCGCCGTGGTGGCGGCCAGCAACGCACTGGGCCGGCTCTGTGCGGCCGATCCCCGTGCCTTCGACGTTCTCGACGATCTCGACCACCCCGTGGCCATCGACAGCACCGACACCGGCGCCCTGGCGCGGTCCAAGCGTCTGGAGCTCCTGCGCATCGCCGGGCGCGACCTGCTCGGAATCGACACGCTCGAGGACGTGGGCCGGAGTCTGGCCGACATGGCCGACCGGGTCCTGCAGGGCGCCGCGACGATCGCCACCAACGACAGCGGTGACCGGGGACTCGCCGTCATCGGCATGGGCAAGCTCGGTGGCCGCGAGCTCAACTACGCGAGCGACGTGGACGTGATGTTCGTGACGGACGGCAGCGACAGCGAGAGCGACAAGGTCGCCCGCCAGATTCTCAGCATCGCCCGCGCATGCTTCCGCGTCGACGTCGACCTGCGCCCCGAAGGCCGGTCGGGACCACTCACCTTGTCTCTCGAACGCTACCGGTCCTACTGGGACAAGAGGGCGCTGGCCTGGGAGTTCCAGGCCCTACTGAAAGCCCGTCCTGTCGCCGGCGACGTCGATCTCGGTGCGAACTTCGCCGGCGCGGCCCACGAGGCGACCTGGAGCCGGACCTTCAGCGCCGACGAGTTGGCACAGCTGCGCATGATGAAGGCGCGCGCCGAGGCCGAAGCCCTACGGCGCGGTCTCGCCGGGCCCGAGATCAAGCGGGCACCCGGGGGGATCCGCGATGTCGAGTTCTCGGTGCAGTTGCTCCAGTTGGTCCACGGTCATCACGACCCCGACATCCGGGACCGGTCCACTCTCGGCGCGCTCACCGAACTGGCGGCGGCCGGGTACGTGAGCGCCGAGGACGGCGCCGTCCTGGCCGACTCCTATCGATTTCTCCGGACGGTGGAGCACCGGCTGCAGCTGGTCGAGGAAGAGCAGACCCACGCCCTTCCCACCGATGCCACTGCCCGCGCCCGGCTGGCGCGGGTACTCGGCTTCACCGACGGACCCACCACGACGGCGACGGCGTCGTTCGACGACAGACTGCGCCGCTGCCAGAGCGAGGTCCGCATCATCCACGAGCGCCTCTTCTTCCGGCCCCTCCTCGAGGCCTTCGCCGCGCTCGAGCCGTCGCCGGGCGTCGAAGCAACGCAGGACGCTCCGGGTCCTGTCATGTCGGCCGACGCTGCCACCCGACGACTGACGGCCTTCGGTTTCTCCGACGCCCGCCGGACGCGCGCCGCCATCGAGGAGCTCGCCGGAGGGCTCTCGCGCGCCTCGCGGCTCATGGGCCAGCTCCTGCCCCTCCTGCTCGACTGGCTTTCCGTCAGCCCCGATCCCGATCTCGGGCTTCTCGGTCTGCGCAGCCTCGTCGTCCGCAGTCATCACCGCGCCCTGGTGGTGACCACATTCCGCGAGTCCCTGGAGGCGGCCCGCCGGCTGTGCCTGATCCTCGGGTCCAGCCGCGCCATGGCCGAGGCGGTCGAGCACAATCCCGAGCTGATCGCCACCCTGGACGACGACCGGGCCCTCGCCCCGGAGTCGCGCGCCGCCCTGGTGGAGGTGGCCGTCGAACGGCTGCCGCGGCCGGGCGACGAAGGGCGACGCCGGGCCCGGCTGGTCCGGTTCACCCAGGACCACACGCTGCGCATCGCCACCCGGGACCTGCTCGATATCGACGACATCGCCAGCACGGGGGCGGCCCTGACCGTGGTGGCCGAGGCCGTGCTCGAAGCGGCCCTCGCCCATGTGGCGCCCGACGTCGCGTTCTGCGTGGTGGGAATGGGTCGCCTGGGCGGAGCCGAGATGTCCTACGCCAGTGATCTCGACGTTCTCTTCGTCTTCGACGACACCTCGCCCGGGGACCAGGATCGGGCCGAGGCGACGGCCGAGGCGTTGCTGCGTTTCCTCCACGGACCGAGCCCCGCCCAACGCGTCGCCTCCCTCGACCTCGGGCTGCGACCTGAAGGCGGCCACGGCCGCCTGGCGCGCGACCTGGCCGGCTACGAGGCCTACTTCGACCGATGGGCCCAGACCTGGGAACGCCAGGCCCTGCTGCGCGCCCGCGTGGTGGCCGGCGACGGGGCCCTGGGCGAGCGGTTCTTGGCCCTCGCCCGCCATTTCGTCTGGGGCCGTCCTCTCACCGACGCCGATATCGCCGACATCCGGCGGATGAAGGCCCGTATCGAACGCGAACGCATCCCGCCGCGTGAAGACCCCCAATTCCATCTGAAACTGGGGCGGGGGTCGCTGTCGGACATCGAATGGACGGCCCAGCTGCTGCAACTGCGTCATGGCGTCGAAGCCACGGGCACGATGACCGCCCTCGACGCCCTCGCCGGTCACGGGGCCCTGGCCCGGGCCGACGCCGAGAGACTGGGCCACGCCTACCGCTTCCTCGAGCACACGCGCAACCGTTGGCACCTCGTCGGCGCGTTGCCCGGGGGGACATCTCCCGGGGACTCCCTTCCCACCGAGGCCCATCATCAGTCGAGCCTGGCCCGGAGCCTCGGCACGTCCCCGGCGGCGCTGCGCGACGAGTACCGCCGGGTCACCCGTCGGGCCCGACGGGTGGTGGAGCGCCTCTTCTACGGGATCGACGAGGCGTGAGCCTGCATGGATCGGCGGTCCTTCGCTGATCAGTCCTCGGCCGCCAGCGGGAGCGGCTCCGGTCCCACCGCTTCGGCGTCGCGCCGGCCGATGACGTGCACGTCCACGTCGCGGTCGGACGCGAAGCGCAGCACCCGCTGCACCACCGATCCCTTGGTCAGCTCCTCCCAGCGGCTCCGCCGGCTGGAGCCGAGAACGATCTGCGTGACCTGATGCTCACCGGCGAAATCGACAAGGGCGCGGGCCGCATCGTCACTCGTGATCTCGTGCCAATGGGCGCCGAGGTCGTCGGCCAGATGGTGAAGAGCATCGAGAGCCTGGGCGTCGCGTACACGACTCTGTTCGCCCGAGATCACGTGCACCGCATGGAGGTCAACCTTCATGCGGGCCGACAGCCGTGCGGCACGGCGGATCACGCCATCGGTTCCGTGAGCACCGGTGACGGCAACCATGATCCTCTCCGCCGTATCCCACGTTTCGCCCGGGTGCCGGCCCCGGAGGTAGGCCAGCAATTCTTCTTCGGTCTCATCGGCCACGAAGCGCAGCGCCAGCTCCCGCAGCGCCACCAGATTCTCGGTCCGGAAGAAGTGGGTCAGCGCATCCTGGACCTTGGTCGGTGGGTAGATGTTGCCGTGCACCATGCGGCGCCGGAGCTGTTCGGGCGAGGAGTCGATGAGCTCGAGCTGGTCCGCCTTGCGCACCACCCAGTCGGGCACCCGCTCGCGGACGCGTGATCCCGTCATCCTTTCCACGGCGTCGGCGATGCTCTCGAGGTGTTGGACGTTCACCGTGGTGATGACGTGGATGCCGGCATTCAACAACTCGATGACGTCCTCCCACCGCTTCTCGTTGCGCCCCGAACCGGGCACATTGGTGTGCGCCAACTCGTCGACCAGTGCCACCTCGGGCCGGCGGGCGAGAACGGCGTCGAGATCCATCTCCTCGAAGTGGGACTCCCGGTAGGCGACCACCTTGCGGGCGACGACCTCCAGATCACGGATGAGCTCGGCCGTCCGGGGGCGGCCGTGGGTCTCCACGAAGCCGACGACGACGTCGGCACCCCGACGGTGCCGGCGCCACCCCTCGTCGAGCATGGCGAATGTCTTGCCCACGCCGGCCACGGCCCCCATGTAGATGCGGAACCGACCGGCCGGGCTGACGGAATCGGACTCCAGCTCGTCTGTTGCCCGCTCCATTCCTGTCATGCTCCACATTGTGCCCGAGGACCGTGGTCCCGAGGTGCTGCACGAGCCAAGGAATCGGGGTTCCGTCGACCACGTGCCTGTCGAAGCCGACCCCGGCGTGGCAATCTGGTCCGACGGCG
>DATNJD010000129.1:0-2023 GCA_035604075.1 Acidimicrobiales bacterium | reverse complement strand
CCACGAGGCGGGCGGCCAGAACGCGATCGGACTCCACCGATCCCGCACATGTCCCCTCCCATCCGGCCCCCACCGCCACGCGCTCCAGCGTACCGATGGGGCTCCCGTTCGACCAGGGTCCGACTCCATGCTCCATCGGAGCGCCGGCGCCCTGGGGGCGGGCCGACCCGCGGCCGTGATCGCGCCGGCCGCACAGTGCCGGGACCGTCACGGCGTCACGGGGTCCGGCCAGATCCGAGATGGTCCCATGCTGGGATGCTCAGCCCGGACCCGATTCCGGGGTCCGCCCCGTCCGACTACGGGGCTGATGGAGGCCACGTGCCGTGGCCCTCGTGCTCGGCTCTCCATGGGTCGCCTCCGGCTGACGTGATATCAGCATCCTCTCTTCGTTGCGGCCGGCGGGCCTGGATCACAGAAATGTTGGAGTGATCCGGTGGGCGCCCGGTCGACGAATCTGAGATCGACCACCAACCGAAGGGAGCCGGCCGTGGGTGCCGATGCGAATATCAAGACGATCAAGATGATCTACGAGGCCTTCGGCCGCGGTGACGTCGCCGCCATCCTCGGTTCCGTGACCGACGATGTGGACTGGGCGTCAGAGGCATCCGGAAAGGGAGCTCCCTGGTACGGAGGCCATCATGGACATGATGGCGTCGCCGCGTTCTTCACCGAGTTCGGGTCGGCCATGGAAGTGGAGGACTTCACGCCGATCACGTTCGCGGGAACCGACACCGAGGTCCTCACCGTCGTGCACTGTGCCGCCACGTCCCGGGCCACCGGTCGTCGGATGGACCAAAATCTGCACCACTACTTCCGCTTCCGCAATGGCAAGATCGACTACTACCGTGGGACCGAGGACACCGCCCAGACCGAAGGGGCACTGACGACCTGAGGTCTTCGGCACCCGACGGTCTTCACGGAGCTGCTCGGGTGTGAGAATCGATCCAGCAGGTGGGGAAGGGAAGGTGGGGTGGCCACCGCCCCGGTTGGCAGCGCCTGCCGGCCTCGGCCCGTATGATCCGTGTCCGGATCATTCGCTGCCGGGTACCGGAGGGGGTCATCATGGCAACGGTGCGCGAGGGTGACCGAGCAGTACTGCTGGTCGTCGACGTTCAGGTCGGGGTGATGGACGAAGCGTGGGATGCCGAGCGCATCATCAACAACGTGGGCCGCGCCGTCGAACGGGCCCGGGCGGCGACAGTGCCCGTCGTGTGGGTGCAGCACTCCGACGATGAGCTGCCTTTCGGGAGTCCCGAGTGGCAGTGGGTGCCCCAACTGGTGCCGGCCGAGGGCGAGACCCTGATTCACAAGCATTTCAACTCGTCGTTCGAGCAGACCGGACTCGACGACGAGCTGGCCAAGCTGGGCGCGACGCGTCTCGTGCTGGCCGGTGCCGCGACGAACTGGTGCATCCGCGCGACGGCCTACGGCGCCCTGGACCGGGGCTACGACCTGACCCTCGTCGAGGACGCGCACACGACGCACACGATGGACCTCGAGAACGGGACCAAGATCGAGGCGTCGACCGTCATCGACGAGCTCAACGTCTGCATGACCTGGGTCGACTACCCGGGACGCACGAACGGCACCGCCACCGCCGAGAACGTGGACTTCGCCACCGCCGGCGGAAAGGCGCAGCCCAACGACGGCTGAGGTCTGCCCGCCGTCGATCCGGTTTCCTTCGCTCGGACCTTGGGCAGTCGATCCATTGCGTCGCACCCGAGCAGGGGCACCCCTGACAGGAGTGGTAACCCCGATCGGCGCGCCCGATGGTCTCCGACGACGACCGGGAGACGGTTCGCCGACCGCATTCCCGCCGGACTCGTCCGTGGGACACCCGTTGCCGGACGGCAATAAAAGTGATATCGTATTACTATCACTTTCCGGCCGAGGGAGGCCGACATGAACGCAACGGAGTCATCAACCACCCCGCTCCCGGGACACCAGGGAACGCGGGTGGACATCAGCGAACGCCCGGCCGTCGCCATCAGCGGTTGGATCGGGGTGGCCGTTCTCGCCGGAT
>DATNJD010000128.1:0-7157 GCA_035604075.1 Acidimicrobiales bacterium | reverse complement strand
CGACGCGCCCGCCGGGGCGCCGGCCGCGGCGACCACCCGACGGGCCCGGGGGCGATGGGCCACGGCCGGTTGGGCGAGCGTGCTGAGCCTCGTCCTCGTGGCCACCCTCGTCCCCGTGGCGGCCAGCTACCGCTTCCCCTTCGTGATCCACGGGGGGGTGGTGCCGCGCTGGTTCACGACTGAGGCGTCGCGGCTGGCGCCGGGGACCGTCGTCCTGACCGTGCCCTACCCATCGTCGGGCCTGCCCCAGGCCATGGGCTGGCAGGCCATGGACAACCTGCACTTCCGTCTCGTCTCCGGCTACGCCATCGTCCCGGGCCGCGACGGCCGGCACAGCGCCGCCGCCTCGCCCTTAGGGGGAGCCGACGCAATCTTTGATGAGCTCTCCTTCGGTCTGGCCGGTACCCCGCCCCCCGGCCGGCCGGCCGAGTTGGCCGAGGTTCGCTCGACCCTGCGGCGCTGGGGCGTCCAGGTGGTGGTGATCACCACTGTGGGCCGCGACCCGGCCTACGCCGCCGCCTACTTCACCGCCGTCTTCGGCCGGCCCCCCCGGGCCGAGGACGGGGCCTGGGCCTGGCACGGCCTCGGCGTCGACGCGCCGCTACGGCTGGCCCCGGGCACCCTGGCCTCCTGCGCCCACCCGGGAGCCGGCGGTGCCGAGGCCAACCCCCTGGCGGCCGCCCACTGCGTCCTCGGTGCTGCCCACGCCGTCGTCTGACCCACGCTGCTTTCTCGGCCGTCCGACTACCGTGGAAGGGATCGGGCCAGCACTTTTTCACCCCCTGCGGGCATGACAGCATCGTCCCCGGAGCGGGGCCTGACCGACTACGCCCTGATCAGCGGCATGTCGGGGGCGGGCCGGTCCACCGCCGCCGCCGCCCTCGAGGACGCCGGCTGGTACGTGATCGACAACATGCCCTCGTCGCTGCTCACCGAGGTGGCCGACATCGTGGGCCTGCCCGGTTCGGGCCAGGAACGGGTGGCCCTCGTTATCGGCCGGGGCGGCGGCCAGGTCGAGCAGGCCCTGCCGGCCGTCGACACCCTCCGGGCTCGGGGACACCGGGTCCGCGTCGTCTACCTCGACGCCCCCCAGGACATCCTGGTCCGCCGTTTCGAGGGCACCCGCCGCCGGCACCCCATCGCCGGGGCCAATGTCGAGGAGGCCATCGTCGACGAGCGGCGACTGCTCGAGCCCATCCGGGACCGGGCCGACGTGGTGGTGGACACGGGCCAGCTGAACGTCAACCAGCTCCGCGTCAGGATCCTCGAGCTCTTCGCCGACGAGTCGGACACCGCCCTGCGGACGTCGGTCGTCTCCTTCGGCTACAAGCACGGCGTCCCCCTCGACGCCGACCTCGTCTTCGACTGCCGCTTCCTCCCCAATCCCCACTGGATCCCGGCCCTGCAGCCCTTGTCGGGCCTGGACGAGCCCGTCCGGGAGTTCGTGCTGGCCCAGGAGCCGACGGCGCCCTTCCTCGACCGAGTCGTCGATCTCGTCACCTCGCTCCTGCCCGCCTACGTGGCCGAAGGGAAGTCGTACCTGACCATCGCCATGGGATGCACGGGCGGCCGCCACCGCTCCGTCGTCCTGGCCGACGAGCTCTCCCGGCGCCTCCACGACGACGGCGCCGCCCCGTCGGTCTTCCACCGGGACGTCGACCGGTGACCCGCGCCGGCGGTCCCGCCGTGGTGGCCGTGGGCGGGGGCCACGGCCTGGCCGCCAGCCTCCGCGCGGCGCGGCTCTACGCCGGGACGATCACCGCCATCGTCTCGGTGGCCGACGACGGCGGGTCCTCGGGACGGCTCCGCCGGCAGCTCGGCATCGTCCCCCCCGGGGACCTGCGGACCTGCCTGGTGGCCCTGGCCGACGAGTCGCTCCTCGCCCAGGTCTTCGAGCACCGCTTCGAGACCGACGCCGACGAGCTCACCGGCCACGCCCTCGGCAACCTCGTCATCGCCGGCCTCATGGCCGCCGCCGGCGACGTCCAGAGCGGCCTCGACGAGGCGGCCCGGCTGCTCGGCGCCGAGGGCCGGGTGGTCCCCGCCGCCACCGAGCCGGTCGTCCTGAAGGCGTCGTCGCCTGGGGGCGACATCGAGGGCCAGACGGCGGTCATGGACACCACCCAGATCCAGCAGGTCTCGGTCATCCCGGCCGACGCCGTCGCCCCCGCCCCCGCCCTGGACGCCCTGGCGGCGGCCGACCAGATCGTGGTGGGGCCGGGTTCGCTCTTCACGAGCGTCCTGGCCGCCCTGGCCGTCCCCGGCATCGCCGAGGGCATCCGGGCCTCGGCCGCCCGGACCGTCTACGTGGCCAACCTCCATCCCCAGCCGGCCGAGACCGAGGGCTTCGACGTGGCCGACCACATCGCCGCCCTTCAGGCCCACGGGATCGCCGTCGACGTGGTCCTGGCCGACTCCACCGCCATCGCCCTGGGACGCCTGGCCGTGCCCGTCGTCGACCTGCCTCTGGCCAAACCCAACGGCCTGGCCCACGATCCGGGCAGACTGGCGTCGGCCCTGGCCCGTCTGGTCGGATAGAACGGCTGTGGCCGGGACAAGACGGCCGTCGGCCGGGACAGGACGGCCGTTGGCCGGGACAGGACAGCACACGGGGGAGCGGGGGCCGACAAGAGTGAGACGAAGATGACCGTTCGTGTAGGTATCAACGGCTTCGGACGCATCGGCCGGAACTTCCTGCGCGCGGCGCGCGCCCAGGGTGGGGCGGTCGAGGGTGGGGCCGTCGAGGTGGTGGCCGTGAACGACCTGACCGACGCCCGGACCAACGCCCACCTGTTGCGCTACGACTCGACCCATGGTCGCTTCCCCGGCGTCATCGAGACCGACCACGACAGCCTGGTGGTCGACGGCAGGCGGATCCGGGTGCTGGCCGAGCGCGAACCGAAGGCGCTGCCGTGGGACGAGATGGGCGTCGAGGTCGTCATCGAGTCGACGGGCCGGTTCACGACGCGCGGCGACGCGGCGGGCCATCTCGAGGGCGGCGCGCGCCGGGTGATCATCTCGGCGCCCTCGAAGGATGCCGACGCCACCTTCGTGATCGGCGTGAACGACGACGAGTTCGATCCCGACACCCATGTCGTCGTCTCCAACGCCTCGTGCACGACGAACTGTTTCGTCCCCATGGTCAAGGTGCTCGACGACGCCTTCGGCATCACCGGCGGCCTGATGATGACGGTCCACGCCTACACGAACGACCAGAACCTGCTTGACCTGCCCCACGGGGACCTCCGCCGGGCCCGGGCGGCGGCGCTGAACATCGTCCCCGCCTCCTCCGGTGCGGCGCGCGCCACCAATCTCGTCGTTCCCGCGATGAAGGGCCGGCTCGACGGTGGGGCCCTGCGGGTGCCGGTGGGCGACGGCTCGATCACCGACTTCACCGTCGTCGTGCCCAGGGCCGTCACCGCCGACGAGGTGAACGCCGCCTTCCTCGCCGCGTCGCAGAGCGGTCCCCTGGCGGCCGTCCTCGACTACACCGCCGACCCCATCGTCTCCTCCGACATCGTCGGCAGCCCCGCCTCGTGCACCGTCGACGCCGGCCTCACCATGGTCATGGCCCTCGGGGCTGACCAGACGCTCGTCAAGGTGCAGGGCTGGTACGACAACGAATGGGGCTACGCCAGCCGGCTGGTCGACCTGGCGTTGCTCGTGGGCGGCGACCGTCACCGTCCGGCGTGAGACTCCGATGTCGATCGACGGGCCCGTGACACCGACCCGTCCCGACCCCATGGCCGGTCTCCCCCTGCTGGAGGACCTGCCCGACGTGGCCGGCCGCAAGATCCTCGTCCGCGCCGATTTCAACGTGCCGTTGCGCTGGCCCGACGGACCCGACGGTGCCGCCGAGGTGGCCGACGACTTCCGCATCGTCGCCGCCCTGCCCACCCTCGACTGGCTCACCAGCCGCGGCGCCCTCGTGACGGTCTGCTCGCATCTGGGCCGGCCCGAGGGGAAGGCCGACCACCGCTACGACATGGCCCCCGTCCGCTTCCGACTGGCCGAGCTGGCCCCGGGGGTCGGCCTGCTCGACAACCTCCGTTTCGATCCGGGGGAGAAGTCCAACGACCCCGCCTTCGTCGCCCGACTCGTCGACGACTTCGACGGCTACGTGAACGACGCCTTCGGGGTCTCGCACCGTGCCCACGCCTCGGTGGTGGGACCGCCGGCCCGGCTGCCGTCGGCCGCCGGCCGCCTCCTCGCCCGCGAGGTCTCGGCCATCGGCGCCCTCCTCACCCATCCGGCCCGACCGTTCCTCGCCGTGGTGGGGGGGGCCAAGGTGGCCGACAAGCTCGGAGTCTTGCGTTCGCTGCTCGACACGGTGGACAGATTGATCGTGGGGGGCGCCATGGCCTTCACCTTCCTGGCCGCCCGGGGTCACAGCGTGGGTCTGTCCCTCTTCGACGCCACGTCCGTCGACAGCTGCCGGGTCCTGCTGGACGAGGCGGGGGACCGGGTGCTCCTGCCCATCGACCTGGTGGCGCGGCGCACGACGGCCGCCGGCGACGACGAGATCGTCGTGGTCGGCCCCGACCTCCCCGACGACGCCGCCGGTCTCGACATCGGGCCCGCCACGGCCCGGCTCTTCGCCGACGCCGTGGCCGACGCCGGCACCGTCTTCTGGAACGGCCCCATGGGCGTCTTCGAGGACCCCCGCTTCGCCGCCGGCACCCACGAGGTGGCCGAGGCCATCGCCTCGAGCGGCGCCTTCAGCGTGGTCGGTGGGGGCGACTCGGTGGCCGCCCTCGACCAGTTGGGACTGGCCGGCAAGGTGTCCTTCGTCTCCACCGGGGGAGGGGCGTCGCTCGAGCTCCTCGAGCACGGTGACCTTCCCGGCCTCGTCGCCCTGCGCCACGCACCGAACGCCGCCGGTCGCTGAGATGGCCCCGGGCCCGCGGCGCCGGCCGCTCGTGAGCGGCAACTGGAAGATGCACCACGATCATCTGCAGTCGATCCGGACCGTCCAGGATCTCGGCTTGCGGATCACGGCGGCCGACGTGGGACCGCTCGACGTCTCGATCCACCCGCCCTTCACCGACCTGCGCTCGGTCCAGACGGTGCTCGAGGACCGGGCCATCCCCGTCTCCCTGGGCGCCCAGCACTGCTTCAGCGAGGACGAGGGCCCGTACACCGGTGAGGTGGCGCCACCCATGCTGGCGCGGCTGGGCGTGAGCTACGTCATCGTCGGTCATTCCGAACGACGCCAATTCTTCGCCATGACCGACGAACAGGTGGCCGCCACGCTCCGGGCCGTGCTGCGCCACGGCATGGCCCCCATCGTCTGTGTGGGCGAGACCGAGGAGGAGCGCGAGGCCGAGGAGACCGAGACCCGCCTCACCGCGCAGACGACCGCCGCCCTCAAGGGTCTGCCCGAGGAACAGGCGGCCGGCCTGGTCCTCGCCTACGAACCCATCTGGGCCATCGGCACGGGCCGGACGGCCACCGGGGACGACGCCCAGGCGGCCTGCCTCCACATCCGGACCGTCGTCGGGGAGCTGGCCGGGGACAGCGCCGCCCAGGCCGTCCGCATCCAGTACGGCGGTTCGGTCCGGCCCGAGAACACGGCCGAGCTCATGCGCCAACGCGACGTCGACGGGCTCCTGGTGGGCGGCGCCAGCCTGGACGCGGCCGTCTTCGCCGCCATCATCCGGGAGGCCGGAACGGCCGTCCGCTAGTCCCGCCGTCCCACCCCGGCCTCGGGAAGGGCCCCGCCCTCTGGTCGATCCGGTCGTTTGGTAGCGTTGGAGGGTCCAGAAGGCCCGAGGAGGACCACCGGTGCTGACAATCGTGTTCGTCGTTATCCATCTGGTGGCGACGCTCTCGCTGATCTTCCTCGTGCTCATGCACTCGGGCAAGGGCGGAGGCCTGTCGGACATGTTCGGCGGCTCGGTGGGCCAGGCGGCGGCCGGCTCGACCGTGGTCGAGAAGAACCTCGACCGGATCACCGTCACCGTGGCCGTCGTCTTCGCCTTCACCACCGTGATCTTGGCTCTGCGCCTGCAGTGATCCGACGGCTGGTCGGCGGCGCCCCGGCGTCGTCGCCACAGCGCCTCCCGTCCCCACCGCACCGGCCCATCACGGCCTTCTCGCGCCGACCGTTCTTGTCGCGCCGACCGTTCTTGTCGCGCCGACCGTTGGCCGCCACCGCCGGGGCGGGTGCCCTCGTCGGTGTCCTGCTGGCGGCGTGCGGATCCCCGACGGCTGCCGGCGGCTCGGCCGTTGCCGGGGCCACGGCCACCACGACGAGCACGAGCGCTCCACCGCTGCTGGTCAGCGGTCGGGGAGGCACGGCCACGGTGGCCCTCGGCTCCATCCCCATGACCTTGAACGATCACACCGTGGCGGGCGACACCGAGTCGGCCCGGCTCGTGGCGAGCACGGTCTGGGTCCAGGTCTTCCAGATCGGGCCCACCATGAAGCCCGAGTTGGACACGGACGTGGTCGAGAGCGCCGAGGTGGTGAGCGTCGATCCCCAGACCGTCGTCTACCAGATCGCGCCCAAGGCGGTCTGGTCCGACGGCGTGCCCATCACGGCGGCCGACTTCCAGTACGCGTGGCAGACACAACGCGGTGGTGCCACCGACGTCGACGGGGCTCCCGACTCGGTGGCGTCGACGCTCGGATACCGCGACATCGTCTCGGTGGTCTCGAGCAACGCCGGTCACACCGTCACCGTCACCTTCCGCAGTCCCGACGCCGACTGGGAGTCACTGTTCGACGATCTGCTCCCCGCCCACATCGCCGAGCAGGTCGGATGGAACCACGGCTTCGACCATTTCGACGCCCACGTTCTCGTGTCGGCCGGACCGTGGCTGATCGACAAGTGGGTCCCGGGCCAACAGGTGGTCCTGATCCGCAATCCGCGCTGGTGGGGAGCGGCTCCCGCTTTCAACCGGATCGTGCTCGAAGCGGTGACGAACCCGTCCATCGTGGCGCACGACGTGAGCAGCCACCAGGTGCAGGTGGCCGCCCCCGACACCTACGACGCCGCTCTCATGGCGGAGCTGTCGGCGCTGCCCCAGGCGGAAACCGAGACGCAGTTGGGCGCCACCATGCTCCAGCTCGAATTCAATGTCAGCCGGGAGCCGCTCACCTCGGTTGCCGTTCGCCAGGGCATCGCCCACGCCATCGACCGCGTCGGCATCGTG
>DATNJD010000127.1:0-2295 GCA_035604075.1 Acidimicrobiales bacterium | reverse complement strand
GGTGGTTCCGGCCCTTCTCGATGATCGTCACCGACCACCCGGCCCTGGTGAGGACATCGGCGGCGGTCGCCCCGCCGGGACCCGACCCGACGATGACGGCGTCGACGGTCACGGCTCCGATACCTCGGCGTCGGAGAATCCCCGAGACTGGACGTCGCCCAGGAAGTCGATGGCCCGCCACGCCACCGTCTCCCGGTTGCCGCCGTATTCGGGTGCGCCGTACATGCCTTCACAACAGTGCTCATACAGCAAGGCGGTGAATTCCTCCGCGGCCCGCAGCCGTGCGTCTTGCTCGTCCCCGCTCATCTCGGAGAAATCGGAGCCCAATCGGGCGAGCCCGTCTCGGTAGATCTGCTGCCAACCGATGACCGGGCCGTTGAACTCGCGCTCGGCCACGCCGAGAGATCCTTCGATCCGCATCCGCCACGCCAACTCGTCGAGAGCCGTCAGTTGGTGGAAACGGGAGAATCCGGCGATTCCGCCGAATCGGCCCGAGCTCGGTCCGCCGGCCCAGATCCGCGGCGGGTCGACCAGGAACGCGCCGAGCATCGCGTCGATGTACTCGGGCGCTCCCGCCTCCACCGCGCCGGCCGTCTCGTCGGCCGGGATCATCCGGGCGCAGGCGGCGCTGAGCGTCCGGAACTCGTCGTCGCTCAACCAGACGGGCACTGGCGACACCGCCGCATCCGGCCCCGGCAGGCCCCGTTCCCTGACACGGGTGTCACCGTAGCAGCGGCGGCCGCGTCCACCGTCGGAAGGCCTCGGACCGGTCCGGGCCGAGACCGCTCAAGCGACCACCGCATCATCAGCACTGCGGTAGCGGGCGTGCAACGTCAGAGCCCGGCCCGATCGGAACCCCTCTGTCCCCGAGGTGACGATGGCGAAGCCATGCTCCGTCAGGAGTCGGGACGCAGACTCGACCCATTCATCGAGAGACGTTCTCTTCTCCACCGCCCACGCATGGGTCAGGGTCACGAGCATCCCGCCCGGTCGCACGACTCGGGCCACTTCGGCGATGGCCGCCGTGAGAGGGCTCCACAGTTGGATGCTGTTGACGGCCACCACTGCGTCAAAGCTGTCCCCGGGCCACGGAATCGCCTCGGCACCGGCCTGGCGCAGAACGACCCGGCCCGTTTCGATGGCGGCGCGGTTGCGCCGGGACGCGACCTCGATCATGGTCGGCGACGGGTCGATCCCGGCCACCATGTCGTCGGGCCGTCGGCGCGCCAGTTCGGCGATGCCGACGCCGGGCCCGAAACCGATGCTGAGGATGCAGCCGTGATCGCGCCCGCCGTTTAGTTCGGTGATCGCCGCCATCTCCATGTCCCGGTTCGCGTGGGCCATCACCAACGCCGCCATGCGCCCGGCCAGCCCGTCGAATCCCGATGCCCGGGTGGATCGATCGTCCATCCCTGGCACCCAATCACTTGAAGTACACTTCAAGTCAATGGCCGTGCTCGACACAGGAGCCGTGCTCGACACAGGAGCCGTGCTCGACATAGGGCAGGTCGCCCGCCTCTCGGGGATGGCGCCCTCCGCCCTCCGCTTCTACGAGCGGGAAGAGCTCATCGAGAGCTGCGACCGCAAGGGGCTTCGGCGCCAGTATCCGGCCTCGGTCCTGGCCACCCTGGCCGTCGTGGCGATCTGCCGGCGCGCCGGGTTCAGCCTGGCCGAGATCAAGACCCTGCTGGCCACCGGTGGTGATCCGGTCTGGAAGGACCTCGCCGTCTCGAAGCGCGACGAGCTACGAGCCCAGGTCCACCACTTGACCACCATCGCCGATCAGCTCGACCACGCTCTCGATTGCCCGAGCCCGAATGTCTTCGAGTGCGAACATTTCCAGGCCGCACTGCGCCAAGCGTTGCCGGTGGCCAGGAGCGGCCATGAGCGCTCCCAGGCCGGCTGACCCGATGCATGTGGCAGCCATGGAGGTCGAATTGCACCTCCCCGCCAGTGGCTCGCTCAAAGAGAAGCGCTCCGTGATCCGTCATCTCCTCGAGACCGCCCGGCGCCGTTTCGACGTCTCCGCCTCGGAGGTGGCCCATCAGGACCTCCGCCAACGCGCCTCCCTCGGATTCGCCGTGGTCGCCCCCACGGCGGGCCGGGTCGAAGAGGTCTTGGACAGTGTCGAGCGGTTCGTGTGGTCCGAGCCTCGGGCCGCTGTCCTGTCGACCGCGCGACACTGGCTCGATCTCGACCCCTGACCGTCTCTTCCCGTGGTGACCGGCGGCCCGCCGCCTGCACCGTCGGCTCCGACCCGGTGGCGGTTCCCCGCCGTGGTGGGATCGTCGATGC
>DATNJD010000126.1:0-3759 GCA_035604075.1 Acidimicrobiales bacterium | reverse complement strand
GCCTGGCCCTCGGTGTCGATGCAGGTGCAGACGACGGCGGCGCCGTACTCCCGGGCGAGGGTCAGGAACTTGTCGAGCCGGGTTCCCGGATCATCGCCTTCCTCGAGATTGACCGAGTTGAGGATGGCGCGACCACCGACCCACCGCAGGGCCGCCTCGACGACGGGGGCTTCGGTCGAGTCCACCATGAGCGGAACGCTGGCCTGGGTGGCGAAGCGGCTCACGACCTCGTTCATGTCGGACACGCCGTCGGCGCCGGTGTAGTCGACGCAGACGTCGAGGATGTGGGCTCCTTCCTTGATCTGGTCGCGGGCCACGAGCACCGTCGTGTCCCAGTCGGCCGCCAGCATGGCGTCGCGGAACTTCTTGGACCCGTTGGCGTTGGTGCGCTCACCCACCACCAGAAATGACGTGTCCTGGTGAAAGGGGACCGGGCTGTAGATGGACGAGGCCGCCGGCTCGTGCTCGGGCCGCCGGGGTGCCGGGGTGAGGTCCCGGCACCGTTCGACCACGGCCCGCAGGTGCTCGGGCGTGGTCCCGCAGCATCCGCCGATCACGGTGACGCCGAGCTCGGTGACGAAGCGCTCGAGGTGGTCGGCCAGGCCCTCGGGGGTGAGGTCGTAGTGCATGGCGCCGTCGACCACCGTGGGGAGTCCGGCGTTCGGTTGGACGGCGACGGGGAGCCGGCCGTGGTGCGAGAGGTGGCGCACGGCCTCACCCATCTCGGCCGGCCCGGTGGCGCAGTTGAGTCCGATGACGTCGGGCCGCATGGCCTCGAGCGCGGTCAGTGCCGCGCCGATCTCCGTCCCCGGCAGCATCCGTCCCGTCAGCTCGATGGTGACCTGCACCTGGAGCGGGACACGGCGGCCGGCCGCCACCATGGCCCGTTTGCAGGCGCTGATGGCCGCCTTCGCCTGGAGGAGGTCGAAGACGGTCTCGATGATGAGGATGTCGACGCCACCGGCGAGGAGAGCCGACGCCTGCTCCTCGTAGGCGTGGCGGAGTTCGACGAAGGGGATCTGTCCGAGGGTCGGGAACTTCGTTCCCGGTCCGAGGTTCCCCGCCACCCAGCGGGGATGGTCGGGGGTGGAGGTCTCGTCCACGGCCTGCCGGGCGATCCGCGCCGCGGCCAGATTGATGTCGCGCACCCGGTCCTGCAGGCCGTACTCGGCCAGGACGATCCCGAATGCGCCGAAGGCATCGGTCTCGACCACGTCCACCCCGACCTCGAGAAAAGCCCGGTGGACGGCGGCGACCTGGTCGGGGCGCGACAGGACCAGGGCCTCGTTGCAGCCCTCGAGCTCGGGACCCCCGAAGTCCTCGGCGCTGAGCCCGGCCAACTGCAGCGTCGTCCCCATGGCGCCGTCGAAGATGACGACCCGATGGTTGGCGGCCTCCAGATAGGCGGCGCCGCGTTCGTCGAGAGCCAAGGCGTCAAGGGCCAGAACCGGCGGGAGTTCCAGGTGTTCGTCGGTCACGGTGGTTGCAGTCTACGAGGGCCGGGGGAGGCGGCCGGTAGCATGCGCAGCCGTGGTCAAGATCTACACACGCAAAGGTGACGACGGAACGACGGGGCTTCTGTACGGGGGTCCCCGGGTCTCGAAGAATTCGCCCGTGATCGAGGCCAACGGGGTCGTGGACGAGGCCCAGGCCGTGCTCGGTGTGGCCCGGGCGGAGGCCGTCTCCGGAGGCGAGCTGGACAGGCTGCTCGTCGGTGTGGAACGCGACCTCTGGGTGCTCATGGCGGAGGTGGCGACGGCACCGGCCAACCGGCGCAAACTGACGCCGGGGACGTCTCTCGTCACCCCCGAGATGGTGGCCACACTGGAAGCACAGATCGACGAATTGGATGCACGGTTCGAGATGCCCGCCGAGTTCGTCGTCCCCGGCCAGAACCGGGTGTCCGCCCTCCTCGACGTGGCTCGGACCGTGGTTCGCCGCGGGGAGCGACTCGTCGTTGGCGCCATGGCCGATGTCGACTCTCAGGTCGGTCCCTATCTGAACCGTCTGTCGGACCTGTTGTGGACGATGGCTCGTTGGCAGGAGGGGGAGCACCTGCTGGCCCGCCGGGGCGAGCCGGGTGCAAAGACGCGGGGGAAGAAGAAAGCTCAGAGTTCGCCGAGCAATCAGGGGACGCAGGGCAATCAGGGGACGCAGAGCAAGGAGAACGGGACCGGATGACGACAGAGACGACAGAATTGCCACCGCTCGAGGTCGTCTATGCCGCCGATCAGGATGAGCTGGCCCGGGTGCAGACGGATCCGGTGGCGTCGGTGGGAGTCCTCGTCTACTCCGACGACGACGGCCCCCGTCTGGTTGATGGCACCCCCGATACGGTGGACAGCCGTCCGGCCGGCGACGCCGTGGCCGTCGGTCTCGACCGGGGCCTGTCCGAGCAACGCGGCTTCACCGGCAAGGTGGGCCGGACCCTCGTCGCCCTGGGCGCCGGTCGTGGGCCGGCGGTCGTGTTCGTCGGCTGTGGCGACGCCCGGAAGGCGAGCCTCGAGACGCTTCGACGTGCCGGCGCCGCCTTTGTCCGCGCCGCCGGGCGGTCCGGCACGGGCCTGATCGTGCTGCCGGCCGGTGTCACCGGCGAACCGGGGGAGGAGGCCGACCGGCGCGCCGCCCAGGCGGTGGCCGAAGGCGCGCTGCTGGCCACCTACCGGTTCCTGGACCACAAGACCGACGACGACGAGGGCCAGATCGGCCGTCTCGTGGTGCTGGGTCCGGGGTTGGCCGCCGCCTCCGCCCGGCGAGGGATCGAACGGGCCGTCCGTACGGCGCGTGCCGTCTCGCTGGCGCGGGACCTGGTGAACGAAGCGCCGAGCGCCATGACGCCGCGGCGTCTGGCCGAGATCGCCCAGCAGGAACTGGGATCGAGCGGCCAGGTGACCCTCGAGATCTGGGACGAGCAGCGGATCGCCGACGAACGACTCGGTGGTCTCCTGGGGGTGGCCCGGGGATCGGCGGAACCGCCGCGGCTGATCCGGGCGTCGTATGAGCCGGCTGATCCGGTGGAGATCGACGGGCACGTTCCGCATGTGGTGCTCGTCGGGAAGGGGATCACCTTCGACTCCGGGGGTCTCTCGCTCAAGACGGCCGGTGGGATGATGACGATGAAGACCGACATGAGCGGTGCGGCGGCCGTGATCGCCGCCCTTTCCGCCTGCCAGGATCTCGGGGTCCGGATCCGGGTGACGGCCATGGCTCCGGTGACCGAGAACATGCCGGGGGGACGGGCGACGAAACCGGGCGACGTCCTCACCATTCGCAACGGCAAGACGATCGAGGTGTTGAACACCGATGCCGAAGGCCGGTTGGTCCTGGCCGACGCGCTGTCACTGGCGGCCGAGCTCGAACCCGACGCCATCATCGACCTGGCCACCTTGACCGGTGCCTGTGTGGTCGCCCTCGGCAACGCCGTGGCGGGTCTGTTCGGCAATGACGAAGAGTTCTCCGGGCGGGTGACCGCCGCGTCGGCTCGCGCCGGGGAGCCGACGTGGCCCCTGCCGTTGCCCGACGAATACCGCAAGCACATCGACTCCGACATCGCCGACATGAAGAACATCGGGAAGACGGGCGAGGCGGGTGCCATCTCCGCCGCTCTTCTTCTGATCCGGTTCGTCGGCGACGTGCCCTGGGTGCATCTCGACATCGCCGGCCCGGCCCGCTCCGACGAGAACGACGGGGTGCTCACCAAGGGGGGGACCGGATTCGGCGTGCGGACCCTGCTCGAATTGCTCGACGGGTACGCGCCAT
>DATNJD010000125.1:0-2658 GCA_035604075.1 Acidimicrobiales bacterium | reverse complement strand
GAACCCACCGACAGGGCCGATCCGAGTGAACCGATCGACAGGACCGATCCCTTCGACCCGATTGACAGCACCGAGTCCTGCGACCACAGTGACCAACGAGATCTGGTCGTGGTGGGCGACGGCATGGCGTGAAGGTTATCCGCCCGCGCTGCTGTCGCCTCGAGGGAGGAATGATGGACGTAGAGCGTGCCCGCTCTCTGCTGCAAGCGGAGCGGAGTCGGGTGGAGGAACTGCTCGGAGACGTGTCCGGTGCCGGTCGTGACGACCGTGCCGCCGCCAACGAGCCCGGCGATCTTACCGACCCGGCCGAACGCCTCACGGCCGAACAGGGCGACGATGCCGTGGTCGAGGGCTTGCGACAACGTCTGGCGGCCATCGAACGGGCGGAACGCCGGATCGACGAGGGGACCTACGGCATCTCCGTCCGCAGTGGACAGCCGATTCCCGACGTCCGTCTCGAGGCCGACCCGGCGGCCGAGCTCAGCGTGGAGGAAGCAGACCAGGGCTGAGGGGCCAGCCGGAACGCCACCGCCTCCCGGTTCACCTAGTGGTGCGTGATGTCGACCTCGTCGGTGGTCCCCCCGCTGACGGCGATGGACAGCTGACTGGTCCCGGCGGCCGTGGTGAGGACACGTCGTGAGCCTCGGCTCCGGCCGGGACCGGCGCTCGTCACCGTCACGGTGGCGCCGGTCGAGGCGACGGGTACCACGATGGTGCCCCGGGTCCGTGCCGGGGAGCTCACCTGCAGGGCGAAACCGGCGCCACGGCTCTGGGCCCACCGCACGTCGATGGTCCCTCGCGGCGTGGGGACGTCGCCCTCCGCCCACGAGAGCGAGCCCGGGTGGGGATGGACGGTCCAGGTGGCATATCCGGCGGTGACGGGTTGCACGCCGAGGACAAAGGTGGAGAGGTCGGGCGTGGCTCCACTGGCCCAGCCGTGGGCCAGGCTCGTATAGGCGCCGAAACCGGGGGATCCGTCGGCGGCGACGAGTTCCCAGTCGGTGCCGGTGTCGTTCGGTCCCGGGGCGTCCATATGGCCCCAGACCCTCCCGAGCAGGGAGGTCGCCGCCGCTGTCTCCCCGGCGTCGAAGAGGGCCTGCACCTCCTCACTGGTGACGAACGGGCTGATCGCCCGGCGGTAGCCGGCGGTGGCGCTGAAGGGGAGCGGTCCGTACGCGGTGGTGGGAAGGGTCCTGGCCAAGGTGGTCATGATGGTGGCGTCCTGGTCCGACGGAGCGACGCCGAAGAGGACGGCGAGAGAGGTGGCGTCCTGGGCGACCGTGCCTGGCTCGAGGTTGGAGACGACGTAGAGCCCGGTGGTGGGATCGACCAGATAGCGGTTGATGGCGGCGCGCAGGCGTGACGCCGCCAGCCTGTCCGAATTGGCCTCGTCCGAGGAACCGAGCGCGTCGGCCATGGTGGCCGCGTCCAGAAGTGTCGCGTAGTAGATGTCGTTGTAGGCCGAGACCTCGCCGGTCTTGGGTCCGTCGTAGTAGTCCCAGTCCAGTCCGTCGAGGGCGTTCGTGACCAGCAGACCACGGGAATCGACGAGCGAAGCGTTGTAGGCGAGTTCCCGGTCGATCATGGGCCATTCGGCGCGGACGAAGGCCAGATCACCGGTGTAGAGGTAGTAGGTGGCGATGTTGTCCACCTCGTCCATCGAGTACGACGCCGAGTAGGTGTAACCGATCTCGGGAAACGTGCCGACCGCCATCGCGGGGGGGACATCCGAGCCCGACTCGCCGCTGGCGTCCTGGTAGCTGGCCAGGAGGGCGAGCGATCCCCGCATGAAGGCGACGGCGTCGGTGGTGTCGTAGACGTTCGGGCCCTCCACCCCGAGGTCGCCGCTCCAGACCACCCGGTCCCGCTTGGCGCCGTCCATGATCACGGGGAGGGGATCGGGTGCGCCCAGGTCGGGATCGTCGAAGTCGGCCACAACGGCCGGACGCGATAACCGGTCGGCGAAGAGCGTGGTGCTCCCCGGGCCGGCCACCATCAGGTCACGGAACAGGGCGTCGGTACCCGGGGCGGCGAATCCCACGCTGCCCGATCGGTAGTCGGGGGCTCCGGTCGGCAAGGTGCCGGTGTTGAAGGCGGCCACCGGCCGCCCGTCGATCGACGTGGTGATCTCGCCACCGGAGACAACCGTCGTCACCTGGTACCAGCGGCCAGCGACGACGGCGCCCGGCAACCGGACATCGCCGAGAGTGACGTACTGGTTCGGGCCGAAGGCGATCTCCTGCAGCGAGTCGGGGGTGCCGGCGGTATCGGTGGCATCGCCGAGGTAGAAGAGATAACCGCTCGAGGGCGACGGTGCGCGGACCATCCAGCCCGCCCCGTTGTCGACGATCTGGGTGTCGAACGACACGGTGTAGTCGGTCCAAGAAACGCCCTGTCGGAGGATGCCGAAATTTCCCCCGTCTGTTTCCAGGTCCCCGGATGTGATGTGCCACGGTGACGGCAGGGCGCGGGCGGGCAGTTCGTCGAGTTGGGTGGTGTAAGCGCCGTCGTACCAGATGCGGTTGAGCGCGGGCGAGCTCGAATCGAACCACCCTTTGAAGCTCTTGGCCGTGGCCCGGACGGCGGTGAAGTGGATGCCGACAGAAGAGAGGGTGACACGGCCCGGAGAGGCGAGGGTGATGCGCTCGTAGCGCTCCC
>DATNJD010000124.1:0-4026 GCA_035604075.1 Acidimicrobiales bacterium | reverse complement strand
CGCCGGGCGTGGTTGCCGCGCGTCGCCGCCGGTGACGCGGTGATGACGGTGGGGACCGGGGCGTCGCCGCTCGTTGCCGGCGCCGCCGGCGCCGACCTGTTGCTGCTCGAGCGCGGCGGCGAGCTCCACGCCGTCGAGGCGCCGTCCACCGTCCGCGTCGCCCGGGTCGCGCTCGACGGGGCCTCCCGACCGGCCGAGGTCTCGTGGCAGCCGTCGCCGGCCAGCCGGCTGGTGGCGGGCGAGGAAGCTCTGGGTGTCCTCGCCGCTCTGGCCGACCGGGCGGCGATGAGCACCGGGGCGGTGTTGGTGGGGGTGGCCGACCGGCTGATCACGATGACCGCCGACTACGCGCTCGACCGGGTCCAGTTCGGCCGACCGATCGGATCCTTCCAGGCCGTGAAGCACCATCTGGCCGACGCGCTGATCCGGCTCGAGTTCGCCCGGCCCGCCGTCTACCGCGCCGCCTGGTCGCTCGACACCGGCGACCCCGGGGCCGGACGGCACGCCTCGATGGCGAAGGCCTTGGCGGCCGACGCGGCGACGGGAGCGGCGCGGATGGCGCTGCAGGTGCACGGCGCGATCGGCTACACCTGGGAGCACGACCTCCATCTGTGGATGAAGCGGGCCTGGTCCCTGGCTGCCGCCTGGGGCGACGCCGGGGCGCACCGGGCCCGGGTCCTCGAGCAGATGCTCGCCGACCCGACGGGCTGAGACGGGACCGAGATTCGAGAACAGGGGAACAGGGGAGTAGGGGAGGACCCGATGGCGAACGTCGTGGAGAGGTACCTGCAGACGATGGTGGCCCACGACTTCGATGCCATGGCCGCCTGCCTGGCCGAGGACGTCATCCGGGTGGGCCCCTTCGGCGACACCTACACACGGCGCGCCCCTTACGTCGAGATGCTGGCGCAGCTGATGCCCACCCTGCCCGGCTACTCGATGCGGATCGACCGGGTGGTGGAGCTCGAGAAGGACCGGTTGGTGCTCGTCGAGCTGACCGAGGTCGTCGAGATGGACGGCGCCCCGCTCGCCACCCCGGAGGCGCTCGTCTTCGAGCTCGACCCCGACGGCCTCATCGCGCACATCTCCATCTACATCCAGAGCCTGCCCCGGGAACGACCGGCTGCCCCCTGATCCTCGCCCCTGGATCCGGGCTTACTGGTCCTCGACCTGGACGGTCTTGCCGTCGCGCCACGATCGCAGGACGAGGTAACGACCCTTCAGGGCGCCGTGGTCGTAGTGGCCGAAACCCATGACGGTGCCGTCCATGCCCGTGGCCGCCGGCAGCCGCTTCACCCGTTCGAGACCGTCCCGGATGCCGGCGGGGGTCAGATGGGCACAGCGGGCGATGGCCTCGCCGAGCAGCCGGCCGATGTCGTAGGCGGCGACCCCCACGGGACCGCGCGCCGTCTTCGGCGCCCGCTCGGCCAGCCGGATCCGCTCTCTGTTCTCGTCGGAGAGGCCGTCGACGTAGACCCAGCCTTCCCAACCGGCCCGCCAGTCGCGACGGGTGTAGCCGAACATGAGCGACGAGTTGGCCACGACGGGCAGCTGCCACTGCTCGGCCTCCACCGCCAACGCGACGGCCCGGGCGGCGACGCCCAGGCCGAGGTAGACGAGGCTCTCGGGCTCACCGGCCCGGAGCCGGCGGATGGTGGGCGAGACGTCCTCGGCCAGGGGCGAGATGGCGGCACTGCCGGTGATGTCGAGGCCGGCCGTGGCACAGGCCTCGGTGAGCGACTCGGCGTAGCCCCGGCCGACGGGGGAATTGTCGTAGGCGGCGGCCAGGCTCGAGATGCCCCGGCGGACGAGGTGCTCGACCAGGACGACCGGCTCTTCCTGGAGCGATCCCACCTGGTAGTGGAACATGAACTCGCTCCGGGTGTGCTCGCCGCCGGTGTAATTGACGGTGGGGATGCCGGCCCGGTCGGCCAGGGGGCCGACGATGAGGCCGTTGTCGGAGATGGACGGTCCCACCACGGCCAGGACGCCGTGGTCGACGAGCTCGGCGTAGTTCGTCTCGATGTCGTGGGCCGTCCCCCCGGGCAGCCCCCGCGCCTGGCGGGCCACGAGCTCGACGGAGCGGTCGATCCGGCCCGTCGCCGCCACCTCGTCGAGGCCCAGCCGGATCGCCTCTTCGACGCTCGCCCCGCCGTCGGCCTGGGGGAAGTCGTAGAGCACGCCGATCAGGATGGGTGCGGCAGCAGGCGGGGCGGTCCCCGGCACCATGGACACGGCCGCCGATCGTAGGTGGAGTTCGAGATGCCGGCTCGGGATGACCGGAGCCGCCTCCCGGTGCCAGGGTAGTGAGCGTGGCGATCCTGCCCGATCATCTGCGGACCGTGGCGCAGCGCTTTCCCGACCGCGCCGCTCTGCGGGTTTCCGGTGCGACCGGGGGCGCCGGTGCGACCGGGGGCGTTGGCGGGGTCGCGGGCGTTGGCGGGGCTGGGGGCGTTGGCGGGGTCGCCGGCGACGACGGACGCGGCGAGACGGCGTTCAGCGAGATGAGCTACGCCGAGTGGGACGGCCGCTCGAACGCGGTGGCCCGGGGGTTGCGGCAGGCCGGTGTGGAGCACGGCGATCGGGTGGCGCTCTTCGTCGGTAACGACAGCGCCGCTCTGTACCAGGTGGGGTACTTCGCCGTGTTGAAAGCGGGAGCGGTGGCCGTTCCGATCAACCCCCGGGTGGCCCGGCGCGAGCTCGAGCACATGCTGGCCGACTCCGGTGCCCGCGCCGTGGTGGCCGGACCGGGAGAGCTGGCCCGGGTCCGGGCGTTGCCGCCGCCGGCGACCGGGCCCCGGCTGATCGTCGGTCCCGGCGCCGCGGCGGCCGGGGAGCTCGACTGGGACATGCTCGTCGACGGCGACGACGACGACTTCCAGGTCGGGGTGGGGCCCGACGACCTGGCCGACATCCTCTACACCTCGGGAACGACGGGCCTGCCGAAGGGGGTGGCGGCCACCCACCGCTCCGCCCTCGTCTCCCATCCCCTGATGCCGATCGAGAAGCCGATCTCGCTGCTGCACTCGATCCCCCTCGCCACCTTCCTCGGCACCCACGGCACCCAGACCCTCTGCCTGCGGCTGGCCGTCACCAACCTGCTGCTCCCCGCCTTCGACGCGGCGCGTTTCGCCCGGCTGATCGACACCGAGCGGCCGGCGTGGATCGTCATGGTGCCCGCCCATGCCCTGCTGCTCATCGAGTCGGGGATGCTCGAAGAGATCGACACCTCCTGCGTCCGGATGCTCATCTACGGAAGCGCGCCCATGCCCCACCACGCCGTCCGACAGCTGTCGACATTCTTTCCCCGGGCCACCTTGATGAACGGCTACGGCCTCACCGAGGGCGGGACGTCGGTGGTGACCATGCCGCCGGGCGAAGCGCTGCGACGGCCGGGCTCGGTGGGCCGGCCCGTCGAGAACGACGTCGTCCGCGTCCTGGACGACAAGGGTGACGTCGTGGCCGCCGGCACCATCGGTGAGGTGGCGATCAAGGTCGAGTCGGGCCAGCGCTTTTACCACAACGACCCCGAGGCGACGGCGGCGACCTGGCGCGGCGACTGGGTCCAGTCGGGCGATCTCGGCTACTTCGACGACGACGGCTATCTCTATCTGGTCGACCGCAAGAAGGACGTCATCGTCCGGGGCGGATACAACGTCTCCTCCATCGAGGTGGAGTCCGCTCTGCACGAACATCCCGACGTCATCGAGGCGGCCGTCGTGGGCGTGGCCCACCCCGTTCTGGGTCAGGACGTGGCCGCTGTCGTCCGTCTGCGCTCCGGCGCCACCTTCGACGTGGCGACGGCGACGACGTTCCTCGCCGACCGGGTGGCCGACTACAAGCGGCCCCGGCGGATCGTCGTCTCCGACGGGCCGCTGCCGCGGACGGCGATGGGCAAGCTCGACAAGGCGGCGCTGCGGGACCTGCTCGAGGCCGGCGCCGCCTCGTGAGCGCGGCGCTGACGGTCAGACGGCGCTGACGGTCAGACGGCGCTGACGGTCAGACGGCGCTGACGGTCAGACGGCG
>DATNJD010000123.1:0-9694 GCA_035604075.1 Acidimicrobiales bacterium | reverse complement strand
GCGGCCGCCACATCGTCGGAGCGAGCGAGGCCGACCACCTCATGGCCGGCGGCAATGAGGTCGGGGACGAGTGCGGATCCGATCCAGCCGGACGCACCGGTCACGAAGACGCGCATGAATACACCTCCAGTGAGAATTGCCGTCCTCGCCGCTGGGCGTAGGCCGGTCGACAGCGGTTGTCACCGTCGGCTGAAACCCTGGGGATGTCAGCCGCTGCCATCATACCATGCATGTCAGTTACTGTCATCCCTGGTACAGGAATTTGTCAGCAACTGTCATCACGTACGATAGCCAGATGGCCCGGTGGGAGCCCAACGCACATGACCGGCTTCAGCAGGCCGCTCTCGATCTCTACGGCGAGCGCGGGTTCGAACAGACCACGGTGGCGGAGATCGCCAAGCGGGCGGGACTCACCGAGCGCACGTTCTTCCGGTACTTCGCTGACAAACCTGAGGTGCTGTTCTCGGGGGCGGGCGCCCTGCAGGAGTTGCTCGTCACCCTTGTCTCGGAAGCGCCGGACTCCGCCGCTCCGATCGACGTGGTGGCCTCGGCCCTCGAGGCAACGGCCGGTTTCTTCCAGGAGCGCCGCGAATTCTCCACGCAGCGCCAGGCCGTCATTGACGCGAACGCTGATCTGCGCGAGCGCGAGCTGGTCAAATTGGCGACGCTTGCCTCGGCCATCGCCGACCAGCTGCGCCGGCGCGGCGTCAGCGATCCAGCCGCCAGTCTGACCGCCGAGGCGGGAATCGCCGTTTTCAAGACGGCTTTTGAACGCTGGATCAGCGAACCCGCTCAACAGGACTTTGCGAAACTGGTCCGAGAGTCGCTCGACGAGCTGAAAGCCGTGACCGCGGGCAAGTGATCGTCGAGGCCGTCCAGGCTGACATCACCGCGCTCGATGTGGACGCCGTCGTCAACGCCGCCAACGCCCGGCTGGCCGGGGGTGGAGGAATCGACGGCGCCATCCACCGCGCCGCCGGCCCGGCCGAACTGCGTGCCGCCTGTGCCGCCCTCGGCGGTTGCGACCCCGGCGACGCCAAGGCCACGCCCGGCTTCGGGCTGCCGGCCCGCTGGATCATCCATACCGTCGGCCCCGTCTGGGCCGGCGGCGGCTCGGGCGAAGCAGAGATCCTGGCCTCGTGCTACCGGCGCTCGCTGGCCGTGGCCGACGAGCTGGGAGCGCGGTCGGTCGCCTTTCCCGCCATCTCCACCGGCGTCTACGGCTATCCGCCGGAGCTGGCCGCCGAGATCGCCGTCTCGACCGTCGGCGCGGCGCCCTCGCGTGTCGAGATCGTCCACCTCGTCGCCTTCGACACCGAGACCCACTCCCTCTACGTCCGGCTCCTCGGGAGAGCCTGACCTCCCCATGCGCCCGTGGAGTTCGTGGGCGGTCCTCGGCCTGCTGGCGGCGCTGACCGGAGCGAGCGCCGGGTGGTCCCTCTCGACCGCACCGACGTTGCCGCCATCGCCGGTGCCCGGCCCCGTCATCTCGGCCACCCCGCCGACGGGGTTCGACGGGCCGACGAGCGACTACTCGTCGACCTTGACCGTCGACGGCGTCACCCTCGTCCACGTCACCGCCGGCCAGCGCGGCCGGTGCCAGACCGCCGCCGACCAACTGGGCTTCGCCGTCCCCTGTCCCACCCTCGTCCCCGACCCCATCGCGCTCTCGGAGAGCGCCGCCAGTTGTGCAGGCGCCGACCTCGAATGCGGTCGGCCGTCCATCGGCATCACCCGCCCGTACTTCATCTGGAACCAGTACAACTTCCAGGTCCCGGCCACCTACGTCGGGGTCCCGGACGAGACGTCGGTTCTGGGCGGGCCCCTCGGGCACTTCATCATCTACGCGGGGAGCAATCTCAACACCAGGCGCATGCCCGGCCCGGCCCAAGCCGTCCCGTCGTACTGCGCCGCGGTCAAGCAGGCCCACAAGACCGAGGTGCACGGTTCCGTCGCCACCCTGTACACGTGTGCCGACAGCTCGAACGGCACGTCGGTGGAACTCGATGTCGGCCATGAGCTGCTCGTCTGGAAGCAGTCGGGCGTGACCTGCGAAGTGAGCCTGCACGGACACAGCCGGACGAACGAACTCCTCGACTTCCTCATCGCCGAGGAGACGGTCATGATCGCCCCCCGGTAGCTACCGGCTCATCAGCGCCTGCATCTCCGGATGCCGGACCGTAGACGGCCGACAACTCCCCGGCGATCCGGCTCAGGTGTCGACGGACCTCCTCGGGCGCGACCACCTCGACGGCGGCACCGAAGCCGGCGAGCTGGCCGGCGATCTGCTCGGGCGAGTAACTGCGCAAGGCGATCTCGACCCGGCCGTCGTCACGCGTCGCCGACACCTCCATCGGTGTGCCCAGCGCGGCGCGCAACCGGCCGACGATCTCGGGATCGGCGCGCAGCGTCGCCGCCGCCGGCACCCGGTGCTCGTCCAGGCTCGCCAGGGTGGTCCGCCAGGCCTCCTCCAGGTCGAAGCCCTCGGGCCGCTCGACCGGCGTCCCGGTCACCTCGACGGACCGCACCCGGCCCACCCGGAACGTCCGCAGCCCGGCCTCGGTGCCGGCCACCAGGTACCAGACGGCCCGCTTGGCCACGAGGCCGAGCGGCGACACCAGACGCTCCGTCTCGGTCTGGTTCCGGGCGGTGTAGGACAGCCGCACCCGGACGCCGTCGATCACCGCCCTCTGCAGCACCTCGAGGTGGGCGGGGGGCTCGGCCCGGTGATGGTCCCACCCGGTGGGATCGACCACCACGGCGGAGGCAGCCGCCTCGGCCGCGGCCCGGAAGGTCTCGGGCAGGGCGCGGACCAGTTTCCGCAGCGCCGCCTTCACCTCGGGGGTGGCGGCCGAGGGACCGGCGATGAGGAAGAGGGTCCGGACCTCGGCGCCGGTGAGGCCACTCAAGTCGGTGGTGGCTCCCCCCACGAGCGACCAGCCCCCGCCCCGGCCGGCCTGGGAGTAGACGGGGACACCGGCCATGGCCAGGGCTTCGAGGTCGCGCCGGGCCGTCCGCTCCGAGATCTCGAGCTCCTCGGCCAACGCGGCGGCAGTCACCCGGCCCCGGGCCTGGAGGAAGAGGAGGGCGGCCACCAGACGGTCGGCTCGCATCGCTCCATCTTCCCATCAAACCTGGCCAGAGGATGGCCAGTTTCGGTCTCATAATGGGGTGACGAGCCCACCTGAGCGATCTCTCCAAACGATCCCTCCAGACAGGAGACATGCCATGCCCATGAACGTTCCCGACACGCCCGACGAGAGGGCCGGACTGCTCGCCTTCCTCGACCAGCAGCGTCAAGCGGTGCGCAACGCCGCCTACGGACTGACCGAGGAGAAGGCCCGCACGACCACGACCGGCAGCAGCCTCAGCGTCGGAGGCCTCGTCAAGCACGTCGCCGACGCCGAGCGGAACTGGATCGACAAGGTCCTCGAATGCGACACCTCGGACCCCACCGACTACTCGGCCTACATCGCCGGCTTCACCATGACAGCCGACGAGACGCTGGCCGGCCTGCTCCGCCTCTACGAGGAGCAAGCCCGCCGGACCGACACCGCCATCGCCGCCGTCGCCGACCTCGGCCGGCCCGTTCCTCTGCCCAAGGGTGTGCCCTGGTTCCCCGGATCGGCCTCCGTGCGCTGGGTCCTCCTGCACCTCATCGAGGAGACGGCCCGGCACGCCGGCCACGCCGACATCATCCGCGAATCGCTCGACGGCGCCACCGCCGGCTCGCTCATGGCGGCCGTCGAGGGGTGGGAGCCGACCCCCTGGGTCGAGCCCTGGAAGCCGGCGGCGTCATGAACGAGCCCGAGGTCTTCGTCCTGGCCGACCGCGCCCTCAACGACGTGGTGGCCCGGATCGCCGACGACCAGTGGGACATGGCCATGCCCGCCACCTTCGCCACCCGCAGCCGCGACACCGTGCCGCGGCTGCGCGAGGTCATCGGGTACCACGCCTACGACGACGCCTGGGTGCCCGACATGTTGGCGGGCCGGACCATGGAGGAGGCGGGGAAGGACGCCTTCGACGGCGACCTGCTCGGCGACGACCCCACGGCCGCCTTCGCCGCCATCGTCGAGTCGGCCTGCGCCGCCGCCCGGACGGTCTCCGACCTCGAGGCCACCGTCCACTGCTCCTTCGGTGACTACACCGTCCGCCAGTACTTCTGGCAGATCAACAGCTTCCGGGCACTCCGGGCCCACGACATCGCCCGGGTCATCGGCGTCGAATCCCGGTTGTCCGACGCCTTGATCCAGGGCATCTGGGACGAGGTCAGCCCCCACGCCGAGGAGTGGCGGACGATCGGCGTCTTCCCCGCCGCCGTGCCCGTCGCGCCGGACGCACCGCTCCTGGACCGCCTCCTGGGACTGACGGGCCGGACCCCGTAAGGGTCATCGCATCAGGTGGTGTCGTTGATCAGGCGCCGGCGCAGCAGATCGAGGGCGGAGATGGTGGCGTACTGACGGACCCGGTCGCGATCGCCGGGCAGGTGGGCCTCGAGGGACTCGGTCCCGGCGCCCGGTAACGCCAGACCGACGAAGACCGTTCCCGGGGGCCGGCCCTCCTGCGCGTCGGGACCGGCCACGCCGGTGAGGGCCAGGCCCACGTCGGCGCCGAGCACCCGGCGGGCCCCCTCGGCCATGGCCCGGGCCGAGTCGGCGCTCACGACCGGCCCGGCCGGGACCCCGAGTACGTCGTGCTTCACGTCGCTCGCGTAGGAGACGACCGAACCGCGGAACCAGTCGCTCGCCCCGGGAATGGCCACCAGACGCGATGCCACCAGGCCCCCGGTGAGCGACTCGGCCAGGCCCAGGCTGAGGCGGCGGGCCTTCAGGAGCCCGGCCACCACCGACTCCATGGTGTCGTCGTCCACCCCGAAGGTGGCCTCCCCCACGATGGCCCGGACCTGCTTCTCCTCGGCGGCGAGCAGCGCCTCGGCCGCCTCGGTGTCGGCCGCCTTGGCCGTGATCCGGACCTTGATCCCCTCGATGCCACTGGCCAGGAAGGCGATGGTCGGATTGCCGCCGGCGGCGTCGAGCGCCTCGATCCGGGGAGCGAGCAGCTCGGCCAGTCCCGACTCGCTCATCCCCCATGTCCGGACCACGCGGCTCGAGATCACGGCCGTGTCTCCCTGTTCGGCCATCCGGCGGCGCAGGTCGGGCAGCACGGCGCGGGTGAACATCTCGTACATCTCGTAGGGGACGCCGGGCATGGCGTAGATCACCTTGTGGCCCACCGGGCAGACGAGCCCGGGAGCGGTCCCCAGCATCTGGGGGATGGGCGTGGCCCCCTCGGGGACGTCGGCCTGACGGCCGTTGCTCTCGGGCATGGCCCGGCCGCGCGTCGAGAACATCTCGGCGATCCGCTCGACGATGGCCGGATCCCGGACGAGCGTCACCCCCATCACCTCGGCGATGGCGTCGCGGGTGATGTCGTCGTGGGTGGGCCCGAGTCCCCCGCAGACCACCACACCGTCGCTGCGGGCCAGGGCGGTCCGCAGAGCCAGGACGATCCGCTCGAGGTTGTCACCCACGGCCTGATGGAAATGGGAGTCGACGCCCCCGAGCGCCAGCTGCTCGCCCAGCCAGGCCGAGTTGGTGTCGGCGATCTGGCCGAGCAGCAGCTCCGTGCCGACGGCCACGACCTCGATCCGCATCAGGCGGCCTCCCGGAGCCGCGCGGCGCGGCGGCCGTCGAACAGGTACTGCCCTCCGGTCACCACGGTGAAGGCCACCGCCACCCAGACGGCCACACTGAGCACGTTGGGGTGCCGGGCCACGGGAGGGGCGAGGGCGAGCAGGATGGCGATGCCCTGGACGAGGGTCTTGATCTTGGCCGACGTCCGCGCCGGGATCGATATCCCCCGGCGGCCGGCCAGGGAACGGTAGACGCTCATCCCCACCTCGCGCACTGCGATGACGACGACGGGGACCCAGGAGAACTCGGCCTTGGCGGCCAGGACGAAGAGCAGGCTCAGCACCACGGCCTTGTCGGCCAGGGGATCGAGAAAGGCCCCCGACCGGGTCGTCCCCTGGCGGCGGGCCAGCCAACCGTCCACCGTGTCGGTGGCCCCGATGGTGAAGGCCACGGCGAACGGCCACCAGCCGGCGCCGTGCATGGCCACCATGATCACCACGACCGGCGTGGCCAGCAGACGGGCCATCGTGATGATGTTGGCCGGGGTCAAGAGAGCCGACGGGCCGAAGGTGGACGGCCGCACCCGGTCTGCGAGCGGGGTCACCGGCGGGTGAGGCCGGTGGTCATCGGGCACGTCGAACGCCGGCGCCGCGCCCGGGTCCGTCACCGGACGACGGCCGGCACCGGCTCGGCCCAGAGATCGGGACCGGCCGCATCGGTGGCGACCATGTCCAGGATCCGGCCCGGCTCGAGATGCGCCGGTACGTGGATGATGCCGTCGATCTCGGGCGCCTCGCGATGGGACCGGCCGACTCCGGCGGCGTCCACCAGAACGGAAATCGTCTCGCCCACGAGAGCGGCCCGGCGAACGGCGGTGATCCGGTCCTGGATCTCGGCGCACTCCCGCAGCCGCTCGAGGGCCAGCTCGGCGGGGACACCGCCGGGAAGCCCCGCCGCGTAGGTGCCCGGTTCCTCGGAGAAGGTGAAGAAACCGGCCCAGTCGAGTCGGGCCTCTTCGAGGAAGGCGAGCAGGGCGTCGTGATCCTCTTCGGTCTCCCCCGGATAGCCGAGGATGAACGAGGAGCGCAGCCCGGCGTGGGGGGCGGCCGACCGGATCCGGGCGATCCGCTCGAGGAACCGGTCCCCGTCACCCCACCGCCTCATCCGTTCGACGAGCGGACGCGACACGTGTTGCAGCGACAGGTCGAAGTAGGGCACCCCGGTATCCACGATGGTGCCGATCAGCTCGTCGTCGAGCGCCGACGGATAGAGATAGAGGAGCCTCACCCGCTCCACCCGGTCGGCCACGGCCCCGATCAACTCGACGATGGGCCGCGACGAGCCCCGCGGACGCGCCACCCGGTCGGCGGAACTGCGATCGAGCCCCCACGACGCCAGGTCCTGGGCGACGAGGACCACCTCCCGGACGCCGTCGCCGAGGGCGTCCACCTCGTCGAGCAGGACGTCGGTGGGACGCGATCTCTGCTTACCCCGGAAGGAGGGGATGGCGCAGAAGCCGCAGCGCCGGTCACAGCCCTCGGCCACCTTCACATAGGCCCACGGTGCCGTCGCCGCCGGCCGGGGCAGGTTGAGCAGGTCGAAGGAGTTGCGCCGCCGGAGCGTCACGGGTACGCCGAAGCCGGCCACCAGATCGATCTCGGGCAGGGAGTCCGACAATTCGGAGCCGTACCGCTCGGCCAGGCAGCCCGTCACCACCAGCCGGGAGCCGGCCCGCCGGGTGTCCGCCAGCTCCAAGATGGTGTCGATGGACTCCTGCCGGGCCGCCTCGATGAAGGCGCAGGTGTTCACGACGACCAGGTCGGCGTTCTCGGGACCGTCGGCCTCCTCATAGCCGTCGGCCACCAGCGTGCCGACCAGCTTGTCCGAGTCGACCTGGTTCTTCGGACAACCCAGGGTCTCCAACCAGTAACGCTCGGGCACCCGGACAATCTACCGGGGCCCTGACAACCGGCCCTGCCGAGGGCTCACTACGTGCCCGTCAGAGAGCAATTTTTGGCGGAGAGGGAGGGATTTGAACCCTCGGACCCAGTTTCCCAGGTCAACTCATTAGCAGTGAGTCCGATTCGGCCGCTCTCGCACCTCTCCGTGCCGGTCAGGGCCTCGTCGCACACGGGTCCTGACCTCCCTGCCCCTCGATCGGTACGACGTCGGTGCAGGGTACGAAAGTTACCAGGGACGAGCGCAGGAGATGCCTCCGTGCACCCGCCGAGCAGCCATGTCGAGTTTCTACCGCCGGGAATAGGTGACGTCGAAGTCATGCTCCCAGACCCCGCCCGCTTGGCGTTTCTCCCACCGACCTTCGATAGATGCGCGGTCCGGCCCAATGGTCGCTTCGAATCTTTGAGAGAACTCGGGGTCGTTCCGCCACAACCGCCAGCTGTCCTCGGTCAGCGTCATCTCGTATATCCGAAAAACCCCACGACCGTCGGCGTACAGCACCGTATATTCGCCCTTGGAATCGTCTCGTCCCATGACCCAGGACGCTGCCGGCGGGCCCGACGATTCGACGCCCTGACGCATCACCAAGATGCGCCCGTCCTCGATCGCCGAGAAGTCGACGCGTCCGTGGACGACCTCGTCCGGGTCCGGAAGAAACGAAGCGCCCGAGAGTGCCAAGTCCCACTCGCCAATCAGGAATCCCAGCTCAGCCAGAGACGGATTCGTCAACTCTGCGGTCATCGCTCTCTCCCTGGTCCACTTTCGGCATTATGACGCTGGCCGATTCTCAGACTCATCGGCGACCACGGCAGCGGACATCGAGTTGAAGTCGTCAGTTCGCACAGTGGCGGAGGTCCCCCAGTGATCGAAGCGCCGTTGACCTCCACCTTCAGCTACCGTAGGATACTGCGTATGGTACGGACGAGCGATGGGGGCGCGGCGAGATGAGCGTCCGCCACGCGCTGCTCGCCTTCTTGAGTGAAGGCCCCAAGTACGGCCTGCAGCTGCGCCAGGAGTTCGAGGAGAGCACCGGCGAGGTGTGGCCCCTGAACGTCGGGCAGGTCTACACGACGCTCCAGCGCCTCGAGCGCGACGAGCTGATCGAGTCCGACGACCGCGGGGAAGAAGCCGGGCCGCAAAAGGCCTTCCGCATCACCGAGCCCGGCCGGAAGGAGCTCGACACGTGGTTGAGCACGCCCCCGGACATGACCGAGCCGCCCCGTGATGAGCTCGTGATCAAGGTGCTGGCGGCTGTGCGCGTCCCGGGCGTCTCGGTCCACGACGTGATCCAGGTCCATCGCCGGTATCTCGTCGAGCTGATGCAGCAGTGGACGCGGCTCAAGGAGGACGAAGCGGAGTTCGACCTCACCTTCGCCCTCGTCGTTGACGCCGAGCTCTTCCGGCTCGACTCCGTCGTCCGGTGGCTCGACACCGCCGACGGCCGGTTCAAGCGCGCTGCCCTCGAGGCTCCCTCCACCAGGCCCGGTCCGCACATCCGGCGGAGGTTGGTCGCCCGGCGATGAGCTATCTCGATCTGCGCCAGGTCTCGAAGAGCTACGGGACCGGCGCCTCCGAGGTGCACGCGCTCTCCGGCATCGATCTCGCCGTCGAGCGTGGCTCTCTCGTCGCAGTGATGGGCCCGTCCGGCTCGGGCAAGTCCACCCTGCTCACGATCGCCGGGAGCCTGGAGGACCCAACGAGCGGTGAGGTGCTGATCGACGGCACGTCGCTGGCGGCGATGTCGCGCAACGACAAGGCGCGCCTGCGGCGGCGAACGATCGGCTACGTCTTCCAGGACTTCAACCTGCTCTCCGGTCTCACCGCCATCGAGAATGTCTCGCTCCCCTTGGAGCTCGACGGCGTCTCGTCGAGAGGGGCGCGGACGGCGGCGATGGCCGCGCTCGAGAAGGTCGGGATCGCCGAGCGAGCGGGCCACTACCCCGACGAGCTCTCCGGCGGTGAGCGCCAGCGCGTCGCCATCGCCCGCGCCGTCGTCGGCGAGCGCCATCTCCTCCTCGCCGACGAACCCTCGGGCGCGCTCGACTCGACGAACGGCGAAGCGGTGATGCGTATGATCCGCGAAGCTTGCCGGCAGGGCG
>DATNJD010000122.1:0-25981 GCA_035604075.1 Acidimicrobiales bacterium | reverse complement strand
TGCCGGTTGGCCGACCTGTCGCGGTCGGTGCCCGACCTGCTCGCCGGCATCCGCTCCTGCACCCACCTGAACGACCTGCTCCGGGCCCTCGGGGGCGTGGCCGATCTCGTCGCCGTGGCCCGGAAAGGCTGATTCCGTGGTGTCGTGCCTCGTGGTCCAGCACGTGGAACCCGAAGGGCCCTATGCCATCGGTGACGCCCTGGTCGAGGCGGGCGTGGCCGTGGACGTGCGGGCCGTCCACGCCGGCGACCCCCTCCCTCCCGACGTCGCCGACTACGAGGGTCTCGTCGTCATGGGCGGACCGATGTCCGCCGTCAGCGACAACGGGTTCGCCACCCGGACGGCCGAGATCGGCCTGCTGGGCGACGCGCTGGCCCGCGGCCGGCCCGTTCTCGGGGTGTGCCTGGGCGCCCAATTGCTCGCCCTGGCGGCGGGCGGGAGCGTCTACCCCGGAGCGGCCGGGCCCGAGATCGGCTGGGCTCCGGTCGAACTGACCCCGGACGCCGGCCGGGACCCGCTTCTCGCCGGTCTGCCCCGACGCCTCACCGTGCTGCACTGGCACTCCGACACCTTCGACCCGCCCGCCCCCGCCGTCCTCCTTGCCGGCAACGACCGCTACCGGAGCCAGGCCTTCCGGTGCGGCGCCCGGGCGTGGGGAGTGCAGTTCCACCTGGAGATCGACCGGCCGGCGGTAGCCGCCTTCCTTGACGCGTTCGGAGCCGACGCCGTCGGCTCCGGCACCACCGCCGAGGCGGTGGCGGCCGAGGCCGACCGGGCCCTGTCGGCGCTGGCGCCCCACAGCACCCTGGTGCTGGCCCGGTTCGCCGCGCTGGTGGCGGCCCACGACCGCCTGCGCCTGGCCGACCGGGCCTGACGCCGTCGCCACCGGGAGGCCGACGCCCGTCCGGAAGTGTTTCGTCCCTGTTAACCCTGGCAACATGTGTTGTCTCAGAGACAACTTGGCCGTTAGGGTGGCCGGGTGGCAACCGACACCGGCGCCCTGCTCGTCTCCATCGGTGAACGGCTGCGTGCGGCGCGCGAGGGCGCCGGTCTCACGCTCGACCAGACGGCCGAGCTGTCGGGGCTGTCCAAGGCGCACCTGTCGCGCCTCGAGTCGGCCGAGCGCCAGCCGTCGATCGCCGCCCTGCTCTCGTTGGCCGACGCCCTCGGCACCCCCGTCAGCAGCTTGCTGGGAGAGCAGCCTTCGGGGCCGTCGTTCGCCATCTCCACCGACACCGGGATCCGGCGGGCATCGCGCGGTCTCGCCATCGCCTCCTGCAGCGGCTACCCGGGGTCGACGGCGCTCGAGGCGCTGCGCATCACCGTCGATCCCGACCGGCCCCTGACGGCGCCGGCGCGCCACCGGGGCGAGGAGTGGCTGTACGTGCTCGCCGGGATCCTGCGCCTCGAGTACGACGGGGAGGTCCACCACCTCGGCCCCGGTGTGTCCGCCCACTTCGACGCCGACCGCCCTCACCGCCTGGGGGCGGAAGGCGACGCCGTCGAGGTCCTGCTGGTGGCGGCCAAGGACGCACGGAACATACAGACGATCCACTAGAAGCCACGTTCGGCCACGAGAAGCGACGTTCAGCGAGGAGGACACGAGATGCCAACGGTCATGGACATCGAAACGATCGAAGCGACGGGGGCGCAGTTCGCCCTCGAAGATCTGATGTACGTCCGGGCCCGCACCCGGCGCGCCGTCCACATGATCGCCGACAAGGTCAAGGTCGGCATGGCCGAGGAGGAGGCGAAGAGCGTCGCCCGCGGGATCCTCACCTCCCTGGGCATGCGCCGTGGCTGGCACCACATCATCGTCCGGTGCGGGTCGAACACGACGAAGGACTTCATGGCGCGGTCGGAGCCGGGCGTGGTTCTGCAGAAGAACGACATCTTCTTCGTCGACATCGGCCCCGTCTTCCAGAACTGTGAGGGCGACGCCGGCGACACCTTCGTCTTCGGCGACAACGCCGAGCACCATCGCGCCAAGCGCGACGTCCGTAACATCTGGGACGAGGTCCGCCAGGTCTGGTTCGACGAACGCATCACGGGACAGGAGTTGTACGACTACGCCATCAAGGCGGCGGCCGACCGGGGATGGAAACTGAATCTGGATCTCTCCGGTCACCGTCTCTCCGAGTTCCCCCACTCGGCCCACTACGACGGGCCGTTGGCCGACGTCGGCTTTCGGCCGAACCCCAATCTCTGGGTCCTCGAGATCGCCATCGCCCATCCCGACGGTGGGTTCGGTGCTTTTTACGAGGACCTGCTGTTGGAGGACCAGTCGTTTCCCGAAGGGGTCTTCACCTCCCACGAGTAGTCGCTCGTCTTCTTCAACAGCTCTTCTTCAACAGCTCTTCTTCAACAGCTCTTCTTCGGGGCCGTCTTCACGCGGCGTCACACGTCGTCGAACGCGCGCACGCCGTCGCTTCGTTTTCCCTCTGTTTCCACCCGTATTTCGGGCGTCTGTGGCCGCGCCGTCACGGGAGTGGAGGTCGGAAACACGGTTGACATCTGAGCTTAACGGCGCTTAACACGGCAGCTCTTGTATTCGCCTTTCCGCTCATCGAAATTGGCTCGTAGGCGGAAAAGCCTCGGTTTCTTTGACACGACGAGAGGAACGGTGAGTGCAATGGGAACTCGAACGGCGATGAAGGGGTCAGGCGGACCGGCGCCGGCCGCCCCGGCCGGTGGCGGTGCCGGACTGCGGAAGAACGCGCTCGGCTTCCCCACTGTTCTGGCGCAGTCGATCGCCGTGATCTCGCCGACGATGACGGCCGTGCTGATCATCGCTCTCGCCTTCGGCGACGCCGGCAACGGGACCTGGCTCGCCTATGCGTTCGGAACGGTGATGCTGCTCTTCGTCGTCGGTTGCCTGAACCAATTCGCCAAGCGGTCCGCCCTGGCCGGCTCGATGTACGGCTACACCGGACGGGGGCTCGGGCCCAAGGCGGGAGTGATCTCCGGATGGAGCCTGATCTGGGCCTACCTCTTCATCGGCGTGGCGGGCCTGGCCGGCTTCGCCATCTTCGCCCAGCAGTTCCTGTCGGGCATCGGGATCGGTGGCACCGTGCCTCCCGTGATCCTCTTCCTGTTGGCGGCGGGCGTCTGCTGGTTCATCGCCTACAAGGACATCCACGTGTCGTCGCTCCTGACGCTGGTGTTCGAGTGCGTGTCGGTGGCCTGCATCGTGGCCCTGGCCTTCGTCGTGCTGTTCAAGCACGGGATCACGATCGACACCACCATCGTGAAGGCCAAGGGCATGACCCTGCACGGACTGAGCCTGGCCGTCGTGATCTGCATCTTCTCCCTCGTCGGTTTCGAGAGTGCCACCACCCTCGGGGGCGAGGCCAAGAATCCGCTCAAGAACATCCCCCGGGCCGTGGTGGTGAGCCTGCTCATCACCGGGGCGTTCATGGTGTTCATGAGCTACGTCGAGGTCTTCGGCACCCGGCACGCCGGGACGGCGCTCAACAACATCGCACTGCCGTTGACGGTGCTGTCCAAGATCTACGGCGTCACCTTCTTCAAGGTGCCGGTGCCCCTCGGGGCCATGGTGAGCTTCTTCTCCCTCACCCTGTCCTGCCTGAACGCCGGGTCGCGGATCATCTACCCCATGGCCCAGCACATGATCTTCCCCACCCACCTGGGCCGGGCGCACAAGGAGAACCAGACGCCGCACATCGCCATCACGGTCTACATCGTCGCCATCGTGACCATTCCCGTGGTGCTCGAGATCTTCACCAATCCCCTCACCACGTTCGGCGACGCCGGGACCCTGGCGGCGTTCGGCTTCCTGACGGCCTACTTCCTCATCACGTTCGCCGCCCCCGTCTACCTGAAGAAGCTGGGGGAGCTGCGCCCCCGCAACGTGGTGGTGGCGGCCACCGCGGCTCTGTTGCTGATGGTCCCGCTCATCGGGAGCTTCTATCCCGTGCCACCGTGGCCCGTCGACATCTTCCCGTACATCTTCGTGGCCTACGTCCTGGCCGGCTCTGGATGGCTGTTCGCCGTGAGCCGGCGCAACCGGGGGATCTTCGCCGAGATCGAGATGGATCTGGAGGGCTCGATGCTCTCCCCCGAGAAGCACACCGAGGCCGTCGACCGCGCCCTCGGTCGCGCCGCCGGGGCCGGCACGCCGGCGCCCGCCCCGGTGGCGGTGGCCGCCGCCGCCGACGTCGTGCTCCCCCCGGTGGGGGTGACGGCGGGGTAGCGACTATTCGAGCACGCCCTCGTCGAGCAGCCGCTTCTGCTCGGTGGCGTCGAGGCCGAGGATCTCGCCCAGCACCATCTCGTTGTGCTCGCCCAGCAGGGGGCTCGTCCGGTCGTAGCCGGCCGGGGCGTCGGACAGCCGGAAGCCGTTGCGCTCGTAGCCGCACTCGCCCATGCAGGGATGCTCGAGCGTGACGAAGTGGCCGCGGTGGGCCAGCTGGGGGTCGGCGAAGGCGTCACCGAGATCGGCCACGGGGACGGCCTCGACACCGGCGGCCTGCAGTGTCTCGGCCACCGCGGCGGCGTGGCGCGACCGCGTCCAGGCCGACACCATCTGCTCGATCTCGTCCACCGCGACGCGCCGTGCCTCCAAGGTGGCGAGGCGCCCGGTGGTGGCCTCGTCGATGCCGAGAACGTCGGTGAGGGTGCGCCAGTCGTCGTCGTCCCAGCAGGAGATGGCCACCCAGCGGTCGTCGCCGGCGCAGGCGAAGGCACCGTGGGGGACGAAGCGCTCCGACCGGTTGCCCTGCCGGGTGCCGGTGTGGCCGTTCGTGTCGTAGTCGGCGATCCACGGCGACAGCGAGTAGACGGCCGCCTCCACCTGGCTCACGTCGAGGTGGACACCGCCGCCGGTGCGTCGCCGGTAGAGCAGGCCGGCGGCCAGGGCGCTCGCCACGAAGCGCGGGGCGAGGGAATCGGTGATGGTCCCGAAGGGACCGACCGGTTCACGGTCGGGCCAGCCGGTGAGCAGGTTGTAGCCGCCGAGGGCCGAGCCCTGGCCGCCGAAGCCGGGATAGTCCTTGTCCGGTCCCGTCTGGCCCTGGAGGCACGAGCTCACCATGACCAGGTCGGCCTTCTCGGCGGCGAGCGACGCGTAGTCGAGACCGAAGCCCCGCATGGCCCGGGGGGCGAAGTTCTCGGCCACGGCGTCGGCCCAGCCGATGAGCCGCTTGGCCAGGGCCACCCCTTCGGGGTGCTTCAGGTTGAGCGTTACCCCGAGCTTCCCCACGTTCACCGAGTCGAACATGTCCGATCCCTCGAGCCCGCAGGGATTGCCGGGCCCGAGCCCGTAGGTGCGCAGGAAGTCGGGCCGCGACCGCGACTCGATCCGTATCACGGTCGCCCCCTGTTCGGCGAAGTAGCGCACGGCGATGGGACCGGCCGCCCCCGTCCCGAACTCGAGGATCTTCGTCCCCGCCCAGGCCCCGCCGGTCGACCGGTCGGCGGCCGTGACCGGCGCCGACCGGGGAGTGCGACCGGCCGGCGGCGCCGCGGGTCCCGGCCGGGCCACGGCGTCGCCCGGGCTCGTCACCACCACGAACGACCGGGGCAGGTGGGAGACGCCGTCGAAGGCGCAGAAGAAGTCGCGCGCGGCGAGCTGCCGGCTCTCGATCAGCTGGGCCGGCGAGTTGGCCGGGGCGAGCATCAGGTTGGTCTCCACGGCGGCGCTGTACAGCTCGGTCATGGTGTGGCGGAGGAAGTAGGCGGCGATGGGGGCGGCGATGGCGTCGAGCTCCTCGCTCGAGCATTTGTTGTGGTCGTAGGTCGTCCAGTCCCGCTCGGTCAACGCCGGCGTGGCCAGGCCGTCGGCGGCGACCAGGGCGGTGATCGTCTGCATGTTCTTCACCCGGGCCTTCCCCCCGCGCAGCCCGAAGGAGACGAAGCCGTCGGCACAGGGCCAGATCTCGCGGGTGACGCCGATGTTGGCGCCCGAGCGCTTGCCCCGGTTCTTCGTCCGGGCGAAGCGGCCGGGGTGGCCCATGGAGGCGATCATCACCGCCTCCTGGGCGGAGACGTCGACCCGCTGGGGCCGGCCCGAGGCCAGGGCCGTCAGCGCCGCCACGGCCGCCTCCGGGCCGACATGGGCCCAGCCGGTCGGCTCGGTGCAGCGCACCGGGGGCCGGTCGGGGTCACCGGTGCAGTACATGTTCCCGGTCGAGGCCATCACCCCGAGGTCAGATGCCTTCCACCGGGCCCGGGGCCCGTCGGCACCGAACGGTGTCACGAGCACCCACACCGCACCGGGGGCGACGGCGGGGTCGACGTCGATGGCGCCCGGCCACCCCGGGGTGGCGATCACGATGTCGCTGTCGGCCAACGCCTCGACGAGCCGGGGGTCGTCGACCGAGTCCAGCGTGATGAGCGATTTCCCGGCGTTCCAGACCGTGAAGCGCAGCGACGTGGCGTCGGGGCCGAGGGGCGGCACCGCCCGCAGCGGGTCGCCGCCGGCCGGTTCGATCTTCGTGACCTCGGCGCCGAGGTCGGCCAGGATCCGGCCGGTCATGGCCGCCGGCTCCCCGGCGATGTCGGTGACCCGGACCCCGGTCAGCAGAGCGTCGGGCACTACCTCAGGAGGCGGCCTTCTCGAGGATGTGGACGGCACAGGCCGAACCCAACCCGATGACATGGGTCAGGCCCACCTTCGCCCCCTCGATCTGCCGGTCGCCCGCCTCGCCGCGCAGGTGGGTGGTGACCTCGTAGATGTTGGCCACCCCGGTGGCGCCGATGGGATGGCCCTTCGAGATCAGCCCGCCCGAGACGTTCACCGGGATCTGGCCGTCGCGCCAGGGGCCGCGCCGGTCGATGAAGTCGCCGGCCCCGCCGGGCTCGCACAGAGACAGGTTCTCGTAATGGATCAGCTCGGCCGTGGCGAAGCAGTCGTGCAGCTCCACCAGATCGAGGTCCTGGGGCGACACCCCGGCCTGCTCGTAGGCTGCTTTGGCTGCGCTCTTGGTCAGAGTGGACACGTCGGGCTGGGCCGTGTCGGACTCGACGTAGGGGTCCGAGGTGAGCACCGAGGCCGAGATCTTCACCGCCCGCCGCCGGACGTCGGGGTCGAGCGTTTTCAGCTTCTTGTCCGAGCACAGCACCACGGCGGCCGAACCGTCACCGGTGGGGCAGCACATGAGCAGCGTGTTGGGATAGGCGACCATGGCCGATCCCATCACCTCCTCCAGGCTGAAGGCTTTCTGGTACTGCGCCAGCGGGTTCAAGGTGGAGTGGGCGTGGTTCTTCTCGGCCACCTTGGCGAACTGCTCGAAGCCCACCCCGTCGTGGTGCGAGGCGTACTCCATCCCGGCCTGGGCGAAGACGCCGGGCATCAGCTGCGTCCCGAGCACGCCCTCCACCGGCATCACCGAGCCGTAGCGGCCCGACCGCTCGAAGCCGGTGGGCGTGGCCCTCTCGCGCCCGGCCGGACCGAGCAGGCCCATCTTCCCCATCTGCTCCACCCCGACAGCCAGGGCCATGTCGGCCTCGCCCGCCTTGATCGTCAACATGGCCGTCCGCACCGCGGTGGCCCCCGTGGCGCAGGCGTTGGTCACGTTGTAGACGGGGATCCCGGTCTGGCCGATCTGCTTCTGCAGACTCTGGCCCAGCATGTTGGACGCTTCGAGCAGGCATCCCACGGCCAGCATCTGCATGTCGCCGATGTCGGCCCCGGCGTCGGCCAACGCCCCGAGAGCCGTCTCCGACGCCAGGTCCACGCTGTCTTTGTCCGGGTAGCGCCCGAACTTGGTCATCGTGGCTCCGATGATCCAGATGTCGTCTGCCATCTCCAACCTCCTGGCGTGATCGTCGGCCCCGGTGGGGCTCGGCCGTCACAAAGCGAAATGCGAAACGGTCAGACGGGGCTGAAGCCGAAGGCCACCGCTTCGGTGCCCTCGGCGTCCACCCCGCAGGCGAAGGTGGTCAGCTTCACCTTCATGCCCAGCTCGATCTTCTTCGGATCGGATCCGGCGTCGACCAGATTGGCCTTCACCACGCCACCGCCGTCGAGCTCGACCACCGACGAGACGTAGGGCACGGGCACGTTGGGGGCGGCCCGGTGGATGATCGTGTACGAGCGCACCACGCCGCGGGTGGACAGCGCCCGCTTCTCGAAGGAGAGCTTCCCGCAGCGGGCACAGGCGTTGCGCCGGTCGAAGAACAGCGCCCCGCACGACGTGCAGGCGTTGGCCACCAGGTGCGGATCGGCGCCCAGCTCGAGGTAGTCCACCACCGGCATCTGCTTCGTCTCCCCCATGGGGGCGACATTAGTACGCCGATTCACAAACGTGACGGCCGTGTCATGCTGGGCCGCGCAGCAGCGGGAGCGACGACAGGAGGTACAGACGTGTCGGACCAGCCGGTCGAGGAACAGCCCCTCGAGGACCAGGTACAGCACCGCGTCGAGAACCAGGTGGCCTGGATCACCCTCAACCGGCCCGAGGTCCGAAATGCCATCACCCCCGACCAACGCAACCGGGTCATCGACCTCCTGGAGGACGCTTCGGCCTCGCTCGACGTCCGCTGCGTCGTCCTCACCGCCACCGGCAAGGGCTTCTGTACGGGGGCCGATCTGCGCGGCGGCGGCCGCCGGTCGGCTCCGGAGCGGCCCGTTGGGGCGCCGGACCGGGTCATGGGCGAGGCCGCCCGGATGATCCGTCGCGGCGCCCAGCGCCTGGTGGCCGCCGTTCTCGACTGCGAGAAGCCCGTCATCGCGGCCGTCAACGGCACCGCCGCCGGCATCGGGGCGCATCTGGCCTTCGCCTGCGACCTGGTGGTGGCGGCCGACGACGCCCGCTTCATCGAGGTCTTCGTTCGCCGCGGCATCTCCCCTGACGGCGGCGGCGCCTATCTCCTGCCCCGTCTCATCGGTATCCAGAAGGCCAAAGAGCTGATCTTCTTCGGCGACGACCTGGCCGCCGCCGACGCCCTGGCCCTCGGCCTCGTCAACCGGGTCGTCCCCGCCGACAAGCTGGCCGAGACGGCGGCCGAGCTGGCCGGCCGCCTGGCCACGGGGCCGACGAAGGCCCTGGGCATGGCCAAGTGGCTCCTCAACCGCTCCCTCGACTCCGACCGCCAGACCGCCTTCGACGACGAGGCCTGGGCCCAGGAGCTGATCACGACCACCGTCGACTCGGGTGAGGGACTGCGCTCCTTCGCCGAGCGCCGGCCCCCCGAATTCAAAGGCTATTAGCGCTTCTCGAAGCGGCTTTCCCGGCCCCCGGCGGCCAAGTAAGCTGACACGAAAGTCAGAGAACTCCGGGGGCCTGCCGGCGTCCGGCGCCCGCCCTCGGGGGCGGCCAAGGAGGATGCATGGCTCGCCAGTACCACCTCATCTCGGCGGACGGACACGTCGTCGAACCGCCTGACATGTGGACCAAGTACCTGCCCAAGAAGTTCCACGACCGAGCCCCCAAGCTGGTGAAGGACAGCAAGGGCGGCGACGCCTGGGAGCTCGTCCCCGGCACCCCGCCCATGCCCCTCGGCCTCGTCACCAACGCCGGCCCCTACGGCAAGCGCTACGAGGACCTCGAGTGGTACGGCTCGACCTACGACTCCATCCTCCGGGGCTCCTTCGAGGGCAAGGCCCGGGTCGAGGAGCAGGAGTTCGACGGCGTCGACGCCGAGGTCCTCTTCCCCTCCCAGCGCACCATGGGCGCCTTCATGGCTCAGGACGACGACGACTACCACCTGGCCGGCCTCGAGGCCTACAACACCTGGATGCACGACGAGTTCATGGCGGCGTCCCCCGAGCGCCTCATCGGCCTGGCCCAGATGCCCGGCGTCGACATCCAGACCTCGGTCAAGTGGCTCCGCGACGCCAAGGCGGCCGGCTACAAGGGCGTCATCATCTCGGCCTACCCCTCGGGCAACTCCGACCTCTCGGCCGAGGACGACGCCTTCTGGGAGGTGGCCGAGGAGGAGCAGATGCCGGTCCACATCCACTCGGGTCTGCGCCAGGCGGGCAAGCGCACGGCCGGCTCGTTCCAGAAAGCGGCCGCCTCGGCCGGCCGCGAGATCGGCCTGGCCGAGATGGGCGGCCCCGTGGGCGACGCCTCGGGCTTCATGTCGAAGTTCATCTACTCCGGCATCTACGACCGCTTCCCGGGACTGCAGTGCGTGGCCGTGGAATGCGGCGCCGGCTGGATCCCCCATTTCCTCGAGCACATGGACGACCACTACTGGCGCAACCGGACCTGGACCAAGACGACGCTCAAGCGGACCCCGTCGGAGTACTTCCGCACCAACTGGAAGGCCACCTTCATCCGCGAGCCCTTCGCCGTGGCCACCCGCCACTGGATCGGCGTCGACAACCTCATGTGGTCCACCGACTACCCCCACCACCGCCACGACTGGCCCTACTCGCGTCGCATCGTGGAGGAGTCCATGGGCGGTGTCCCGGCCGAAGAGCGTCAGCGTATGTGCTGCGACAACGCCCGCGGGCTCTACCGGCTCGGCTGATGGGAATACTCGACGGCAAGGTGGCGATCGTCACCGGGGCGGGCCACGGCATCGGCCGTGGTGAGGCACTCGAACTGGCCTCCCAGGGGGCGACCGTCGTGGTCAACGACGTCGGCGGTTCGGTCCACGGCGGCGGCGAGGACAAAGCACCGGCCGAAGAGGTGGCCGAGATCATCCGCAAGAACGGCGGCCAGGCCTCGGCCAACTATTCCGACGTGGCCGACTGGGAGGGGGCCAAGGCCCTCGTCCAGCAGGCCGTCGACGACTTCGGCCGCCTCGACATCCTGGTCAACAACGCCGGCATCGTCCGCGACGCCATGATCTTCTCCATGAAGGAGGAGGATTTCGACTCCGTCGTCCGGGTCCACCTGAAGGGCACCTTCGCCACCACCCACCATGCCTCCGTCTACTGGCGCGACGCCTCCAAGGCGGGCGATCAGCCTCGGGCCGCCATCGTCAACACCGTCTCCTCGGCCGGCCTCCAGGGCAACGTCGGCCAGGCCAACTACGGCGCCGCCAAGGCGGGCATCGCCGCCCTTACCGTCATCTCGAGCCTCGAGCTCGCCCGCTACGGCGTCCGGGCCAACGCCGTGGCCCCCGGCGGCATGACCCGCATCACCGGCACCCTCATGAAGGACGCCACCATCATCGAGCCCGAGTTCGAAGAGGCGGCGGAGTACAACCGCATGGACCCGCGCAACTCCGCCCCCATGGTGGCCTGGCTGGCCTCGGACGAGGCCCTGCACGTCACCGGTCAGGTCTTCCGGGCCGTGGGCCACTCCATCACCCACTACGAGCCCTGGTCCTTAGGGCCGACGATCGAGCCCAAGAAGGGCCCGGCCAAGTGGAACCCGGCCGAGATCGGCGCGGCGGTCAACGCCCACATCTTCAAGTCGCGTGCCGCCGGTCTGCAGATGGGCGGCTAGAAGGGCGCGGCGGCGGGCGCTACCGTCGCCGCCCATGGCGCCACATTTGCCGGCGGGCCGGCGCCACTGGAACGTCCGGCTGCCGCTGCGGCACCCGTGGTCGGGGGTGACCTTCCGCGACGCCACCATCATCGACGGACCCGCCGGCTTCGGCGAGGCGTCGCCTCTTCCCGGCTTCGACTGCGATCCGGCTCGGGCGCGGCGAAGCGCCGAGGAGGCGGCCGACGAGGGATGGCCGGCCCCCCGGCGCCATCAGGTGCCGGTCAACGCCGTCATCGCCGCCCTCGATCCCGTCACCGCCGCCGCCGAGGCGCGGGCGGCCACCGGCCAGGGCATCGTCTGCCTGAAGGTCAAGGTGGGCGCCGGTGACGACCTGGGCCGCGTCTCGGAGATCCGCAACGCCGTGGGCCCGGCCGTGAAGATCCGCGTCGACGCCAACGGGGCCTGGGATCTCGACACGGCCTGCCGGCGCCTGCGTGCCCTCGCCCGCTACGACCTGGAGTTGGCGGAGCAGCCGGTGGCCTCGCTCGAGGAAATGGCCCGGCTCCGTCGCCTCGTCGACGTCCCCCTGGCCGCCGACGAGGCCGTGCGCGGCATGGCCGACGCCCGGCGCCTCGTCCGCCTGGGCGCCGCCGACGTCGTGGTGGTGAAGGTGCAGCCCCTGGGCGGCGTGCGCGCCGCGCTGGCCGTGGTCGAGACGGCCGGTCTCCCGGCCATCGTCACCTCCATGCTCGAGACGTCGGTGGGCCTGGCCGCGGGCCTGGCGCTGGCGGCGGCGCTGCCCGAGCTCCCCTTCGCCTGCGGGCTGGCCACGGCCACGCTGCTGGCGGCGGACGTGACCACCGAGCCGTTGGTCCCCCGCCACGGGATGCTCGATGTCCGCCCCGTCGTCCCCGACGTCACCCTGCTGGAGCGCTACTCGACGTAGTCGGGCAGGCGGTGCCGGGCCAGCTTGCCCAGGGCGGTCCGGGGCAGGGCGGCCACCACCGTCACCTGCCGCGGCGCCGCGTAGGACGGGAGCTGCCCCGAGACGAAGGCCCGCAGCGACTCGAGCGTGGGCGGCCGTGTCCGGTGCCGGGGCACGACCCAGGCGGCGACCCGCTCGCCCCACTCGGCGTCCGGTCGCCCCGCCACGGCCACCTCGGCCACCTCGGGGTGGCCGCCGATCACGTCCTCCACGGCCTGGGGCCAGACATTCTCGCCCCCGGTGATGATCATCTCGACCTTCCGCCCGTGGACGGTGAGCCGCCCGTTGGCGTCGAGGGCCCCGCCGTCTCCGGTGGCGAACCACCCGTCTGTCGAGACCGGGGCCTCGTCGTGGCGGTAGCACCGCAGCAGCATGGGGCCCCGGAGCTGGACCTCGCCGTCCACGATCCGAAGCTCGACGCCGTCGAGCGCCACCCCGTCGTAGACCACGCCGCTGCCCGTCTCGGTCATCCCGTAGGTGGTGATCACGTTGCCGGGCAGCGCGTCGGGGACGCGGCCTCCGCCGAGTACCACGGTGCGGAACAGCGAGGCGTCGATCCGGCGCAGCGCCGTCGGTACGAGCGAGACCAGGGTGGCGCCCCGGCGCGCCTCGGTCTCCACGGCGGCGGCGTCGAAGCGGTCGTGGACGGTCAGCGGCGTGCCCGTGGCGAGGGCCCGGGTGACGACGGCCAGCCCCCCGACATGGGCCAGGGGCAGGCAGGCGAGCCAGTGGTCGGTCGTGGGATCGACCCCGAGCCGGGCCGAGGTGGCCCGGGCCGAGGCGGTCACGGCGCCATGGGTGAGCACCACCCCCTTGGCCTCGCCGGTCGAACCGCTCGTGGCCAGCACCAGGGCGTCGCCCTCCTCCACCGGCCGGCCGCCGACGAGGGGGTGCCGCCCGCCATCGGCGTCGACGAAGACGGACGGCGCCAGCCGGGCGAAGAGACGGTCGACGGCGGGCCGCGGGAGCCGGGGGTCGACGGGGAGCACGGCATCACCGTCGTCCCAGGCCCGCCGCAGACGACCGGGGAAGTCCGGTCCACCGGCGGCGGCGACGGCCACGAGCTGGTGCACGCCCGCTACGGTAGCGGAATGATGCGAGTGATCACTCTCGGAGTCGTCGGTCGATGAGCGGTGCCGGTCGATGAGCGGTGCCGGCCGATGAGCGGCCCGGGGATCCCGGCATGGACGGGCGGCGGCGCCTACGGCGACATCCGCTACGAGACGGCCGAGGGCATGGCCAAGATCACCATCTGCCGGCCCGAGGTCAGAAACGCTTTCCGGCCCCGCACGCTGACCGAGCTCGGCCACGCGTTCACGGCGGCGAGGGACGATCCCGACGTGGGGGTGATCATCTTCACCGGTGAGGGCCCCGACGCCTTCTGCTCGGGCGGGGACCAGCGGATCCGGGGCGAGGACGGCTACACCGACGAGTCCGGCGTGGGCCGCCTGAACGTCCTCGATCTGCAGATCCAGATACGCCGCACGCCCAAGCCGGTGGTGGCCATGGTGGCGGGCTACGCCATCGGCGGCGGTCACGTCCTCCACGTCGTCTGCGATCTCACCATCGCCGCCGACAACGCCCGCTTCGGGCAGACCGGACCCCGGGTGGGGTCGTTCGACGCCGGTTACGGGTCGGGCCTCCTGGCCAGCATCGTCGGCCAGAAGAAAGCACGCGAGATCTGGTTCCTGTGCCGGCAGTACGACGCGCACGAGGCGTTGGCCATGGGCCTCGTGAACACCGTCGTCCCCCTCGACCACCTCGAGGAGGAGACGGTCGCCTGGTGCCGGCAGATGCTCGAGCACTCGCCCCTGGCCCTACGCATGATCAAGGCGGGCTGCAACGCGGCCGACGACGGACTGGCCGGTATCCAGCAACTGGCGGGCGACGCCACCCTTCTCTATTACATGTCGGCCGAGGCCCAGGAGGGCCGGGACGCTTATCTCGAGAAGCGCCCCCCGGACTTCGCCCGCTTTCCCAAGCGACCCTGACGCCTTGGGCCCCACCGCCGACCACCGGGACGCTCACCGCTGGGCCGCCCACCGCTGGGTCGCCAACCGCTGGGTGGTGGGGGCACGGCCCCGCACCCTGCCCGCGGCGCTGTCCCCGGTCCTGGTGGGCACGGCGGTGGCCGGCGGCGGTGGTGCCGTCTGGGCCTGGCGGGCCGCCGCCGCGCTCGTCGTCGCCCTCGCCCTGCAGGTGGCGGTCAACTACGCCAACGACTATCAGGACGGGCTGCGGGGGACCGACGCCGACCGGGTGGGGCCGACCCGCCTGGTGGCCACCGGGCTGGCCACCGCGGCGTCCGTGCGCCGGGCGGCACTGCTCAGTGCGGCCGTCGCCGGTGTCGCCGGGCTCGCCTTGGCGGCGGCCGTCCAACCGTGGTTGATCCTCGTCGGGGCGGTCTGCATGGTGGCCGCCTGGGCCTACACCGGCGGTCCCCACCCCTACGGCTACGTCGGGTTCGGGGAGCTCTTCGTCTTCCTCTTCTTCGGCGTCGTGGCCGTCACCGGCTCGGCCTACGTCGAGCAGGGCCACCTGTCGGCCCTGGCCCTGGGCGCCTCGGTGCCGGTGGGCCTGCTCGCCACCGCCCTCCTTGTCGTGAACAACCTGCGCGACCGTGTCGGGGACGCCGCCTCGGGCAAACGCACTCTGGCCGTCCGGCTGGGGGAGCGGCCCACCCGGCTGGCCTACGCCCTTCTCGTCGTCGGCGCCCTCGTGTCCGTGGTGGGGCTGGCCGTCGCCGCCACCCCCTGGGCCCTGCTCGCCCTCGTGGTCACCCCGCTGGCCGTGGCCCCCGTGCGTCGCGTCCTCTCGGGTGCCGCCGGTCCCGATCTGGTGGCCGTCCTCGGCGAGACGGGAAAACTCCAGCTCGCCTTCGCCATCGCCCTCTCGGCCGGCCTGTGGGCACGATGAGACCCCTAGGTGCGGGCCAGGAATCGCTGCACCACGGAGAGGAACGCGTCGGGCGTTTCGAGGTGGGCGGCGTGGCCCGCCCCCGGCACGACGGCCACCTCGGCGTTCGGGCCGATGGCCGCCGCCATGGCCCGCGCCCGGGCCCCGAAGGCGTCGTCTCGTTCCCCGGCCACGGCCAGCACCGGCATGGACAGTGCGGACAAGCGACCCCACAACGGTTCCTGGGCCGCCGTCCCCGCCAGCCGCAGGCTCGAGGCCAGGCCCACGACGGTGTTCTCGAGGCGGGCGTCGACTCCGGCGGCGGCGTCGTCCAAACCGGCGAAGAGTGGCCGGGCCAGCCACCGGCGGACGAACTCGGCCACGCCCCGCTGCTCGAGCTCCATGGCCAGGGCCTCGTCCTCGAGCCGCCGGGCCCGGCGCTCGTCGGGGTCCTCGATGCCCGCCGTCCCCCCGAGCAGGACGAGGGCCGGCACCAGCTCGGGGCGGGCCAGGGCCAGGTGCAGGCACAGCCGCGCCCCCATCGAGTAGCCGATGTAGGTGGCCTCGCCCCCGGCATCGCCGAGCAGCCGGGCCCCCTCGACCATGGTGCACGCCAACGCGGCCGAGCGGCCATGGCCGGGGGCGTCGACCCGGACCACCTCGTAGTGGCGCGCCAGCTCGGCGGCCACGGGACCCCACGACCGACCGGTCTGGGTGAATCCGTGCACGAGGACCAGGCGGCGGCCCCGGCCCTCGGCCTCGACGTAGAGCACGGCGCCATCCTGGCACCGGCCCCGGCGCGGCCCATGGGCGTGCCTTCCCCGTGAGCCCGGGCGGCGGGAGACGATCACCCGTGGACGGGCCCGTGGATGTGGCCGCCACGTTCTGTGCCACCGTGGTCGACGAGTGGGCCCGGGCCGGACTGACCGATGCCGTGGTGGCCCCCGGGTCGCGGTCGACGCCCATGGCCTTGGCCCTCGCCGCCGAGCCCCGTATCCGTCTGCACGTCTTCGTCGACGAACGCTCGGCCGCGTTCTTCGCCCTGGGGATCGGACTGCGCACCGGCGCACCGGCGCTCGTCCTCACCACGAGCGGCACGGCGGCGGCCGAGCTCCATCCGGCCGTGGTCGAAGCCCACCACGCCGGCGTTCCCCTCCTGGCCGTCACGGCCGACCGGCCCCCCGAAGCCCACGGTGTGGGCGCCCCCCAGACCATCGAGCAGGGTGACCTCTACGGGGGAGCGGTCCGGTGGCGGGCCGATCCCGGCGTTCCCGATGCCGCCGCGTGGCGGGGCTGGCGGTCGCTCGCCTCGCGGGCGGTGGCCGAGGCGCGCGGCGCCGGGGGCCGTCCCGGCCCCGTTCATCTCAATCTGGCCTTCCGGGAGCCGCTCGTGGGGCGGCCCGGCCCGCTACCCCCGGGGCGCGACGGTGGTGCCGCGTGGCACCGGGTCTCGGTGGCTCCACGGGCCACCCCGGCGTCGCCGCACCAGATGGCCGAGATGGCCGAGATGGCCGGGCGCCTCTCGGGCCGGACGGGGGTGATCGTGGCCGGTGCCGGGACGGGGGACCCGGCCGTCGTGCACCGGCTGGCCGGGCAGCTCGGGTGGCCCGTCCTCGCCGATGCCCGCTCCCCGGCGCGCGTGCCGGGTCCGGCCACGGTGGCCGCCTACGACGCCATCCTGCGCCACGGTCCGTTCGCCACCCGGATCCGCCCGGAGATCGTCGTGCGCCTCGGTGCCACCCCGGCGTCGCGGGTTCTGGCCGGGTGGCTGGCCTCGTCGCCGGCCGAGCAGGTGGCGGTGGAGCCGCACGGGGTATGGCTCGATGCCGAGCGCTCGCTCGCCACCTTGTTGGTGGCCGAGCCCGACGACGTGTGCACGGCCCTCGTCGATCAGGAACCGAAGCCCGCCCCCGACAGCTGGGCGCAGGTGTGGGCCGACGCCGAACGGGCGGCCCAGGAGGCCATCGTCCGGACGCTGGCCGGCCACGGTGAGCCGACCGAGCCGGGCATCGCCCGCGATCTCGTTTCGTGCCTGCCGTCCGGCGCCGGCCTGGTCGTCGCCTCGTCGATGCCGATCCGCGACGTCGAGTGGTATGCGCCCGCTCGACCCGGTCTCCACGTGATGGCCAACCGGGGCGCCAACGGCATCGACGGAACGGTGTCCACCATCCTCGGGGCGGCCGCCGCCTCGTCGGGGCGGCCCACCGTCGGCCTCGTGGGTGATCTGGCCTTCCTCCACGACGCCGGGGCCCTGGTGGGAGCGGCGGGCCGGGGCCTCGACGCCGTCATCGTGGTGGTCGACAACAAGGGCGGCGGCATCTTCTCGTTCCTGCCCCAGGCCACCTCGGTCGCCTTCCCCCTGGCCGAGCGGCTGTTCGGGACCCCCCACGACGTGAACCTGGTGGCCCTGGCCGGCGTCCACCGGTTGCGGGCGCTCGAGCTCGGGCGCGCCGACCAGCTGGCGCCGGCGGTCACCTCCGGCCTGGCGTCGGGCGGCATCACTGTGATCGTGGCCCGTACCGACCGCCAGGCCAACGTGAGAGTCCACGACGAGATCCACGCGGCCGTGGCCGCCGCTGTGGCGGGGCTCGGAGTCTGACCGGTCGTCGAGACCGAGCGGATCAGGGCCGGACGATGGCCGCCAGCATGGGTTGGAGTTTGAGATCGGTCTCGGCCAGCTCCGTCTCCGGGTCGGACCCGGCCACGATGCCGACGCCGGCCATCAGCCGGGCCCGTCGCCCCTCGATGTGAGCCGACCGGATCCCCACCGCCCAACAGCCGTCGCCCTCGGCGTCCACCCAACCGACGGGCCCGGCGTAGCGGCCCCGGTCGAGGCCTTCCACCTGGGCGATGTAGTCGAGCGCGGCGGCCGTCGGGGTTCCCCCCACGGCGGGGCTCGGATGGATGGCGCCGACCAGGTCGAGGGCACTGGGGAGGGGGGGCCGCAGACGGCCGGTGACGAGGGTGCCCAGATGGGCCAGGGTCCCGAGCGGGACGACACCGGGGATCTCGGGCACGGTCAGCTCGTCGCAGTAGGGGGCGAGGGCTGCGGACACGGCCTCGACGACCAGGCGGTGTTCCTCGCGCTCCTTGGACGACGACAGCAACCGCGGCGCCAGGTGGCGGTCGCCGTCACCGGAGCCGGGCCGGGCCGTGGTCCCGGCGAGGGGCCGGGACCGGACCGACATCCCCGTCCGCTCCACCAGCAGCTCGGGGCTGGCGCCCACGAAGCCGTCGACCGAGAACACCATGCAGGAGGGGTGCGACAACCGGAGCCGCCGGGCCACCTCGCCGGGCCGCAGCGGCTGGTCGGCCGCCACCGTCACGGCGCGAGCCAGAACGACCTTGTCCAGGTGGCCGGCGGCCACGGCGGCGGCGGCGTCGGCCACCAGGCGGCACCAGGCGCCGCGCTCGGTGTCCGACCGGAGCCGGTACTCGCGGGGGCCGGCCGCGTCGGCGTCGGCCCCGGGGGCCTCGATCCCCCGACGGATCTCGTCCACCGTGGCGTCGGGGTCGGCGCCGGTGACCGTCAGCCAGCAGGACCCGTCGGGCTGCCGGCGGACGAGCACGGCGGGCACCACCACGTGGGCGGGCTCGGAACGCCGGAAGGGCAGCGCCCCCATGGCGAGCGGCGGGTGGGGCCCGTCGGACCCGATGGAGCAGAGGACGGCGGCCACCTCCTCGCCCGCCGGTTCGTCAGCCGCGGCGCCGGACCACGCCACCGCCACCCGCGCCGCCACACCGCGGCCGGCCAGACTCACTCCGTCGGCCCGCTCCCACAGGCTCCCGTGATCGCCGGCCACCCGGGCCAGGTCGACGCCGGGGTCGACCGGCACCGTCAGAGCCGTCAGGTGGGAGTGGCGCAGCCGCGCGGCGGGGATCACGACCGGGTCCCGACGAGAAGCTGCACGACGCCGCCGGAAAACGTCCGGCGGTCCGCGTCGGGAAACCCGGCCGCGGCCACGGCGCCGACGAGGGCGTCGACCGTGGGCAGATAGGCCACCGACCGGGGCAGGTACCGGTAGGCGGCCCCGTCCGACAATGCGGCACCGATCCGCGGCACGACGCGCGTGAAGTAGAGGCGGTGCCCGAGACGAAGGGCCCGGTTCGACGGCTCGGCCACCTCGAGCAATCCGATGCGCCCGCCGGGGCGGACGATCCGGGCCACCTCGGTCAGGAAGGCGGGCAGGTCGACCAGATTCCGCAGGGCGAAGCCGCACGTGGCCCCGTCCACCGAACCGTCGGGCAGGGGGAGCGAGGCGACATCGGCCCGCACCAACGAGACGGTGGTGTGGGCCGCCGCCAGCATGCCGGCCGACACGTCGAAGCCGATGGGTCGGAGGCCGGCACGGGCCAGATCGGCACACAGGTCGCCGGTGCCGCAGGCCAGATCGACCACGCGGGACCCCCTCGGGAGCCCCAGCGCGGCCACGGTGGCCCGACGCCACCTCCGGTCGAGACCGAACGTCATGATCGCGTTGACCAGGTCGTAGCGGGGGGCCACGGCGTCGAACATGACCCGGACGGCGCGCCCCTTGTCCGAACCTTCGGGCAGCGCCTCCTGCAGTGTTTCCTCCGTGCGCGTCCGGCTCACCCCTCGACCGCCATGGGGGGCTCGAGGCGCCGGAGGGACTCGGAGCGCACGGCGGCGAGTTCCTCGTCGTCCCCCACCGCCTCGATGTGCTCCTGCGCCACGGCCAGGAGAATGCGCCGGAAGTGGTGAGCCACGAGGGAGACGGTGGCGGGCAGGAGGGTGTGGAACGCCTCGACGAGCTCGGCGGCCGCCTCGTCGCCTCCGCGACGGGCCTGACGGATGTGGCGATCGAACAGGCTCACCGCCCCCTCCGCCACCTCCCGGGCCGCTTCCTGATGCCGGCGGGCCAGGTCGAGCACTTCGCCCAGGGGCAGGCCGAATTCGAGCAACTTGAGCCCGGCCCGCAGCGCCACCAGGTCGGCCTCGGTGTAACGGGCCTCGCCGTGCTGGTGGCGGGGGACGAGCACCCCCTCGCGCTCGAGCGCCTCGAGCAGCGTCACCGGCACGCCGGCGCGGGTCCCCAGTTCGGCCAGCGTCCAGAATTCCTCCGGCTCGCCCCCGACGTCGTCGTCGCCGGCGACCACGGCCTCCACCAGCGCCTCGTCAGCGGCGTCGAGCTCGCCCCGCAGGATCCGGGCGATCACCCCGAGGGTGAAGCCGCGCTGCTGCAGGGACTTCACCCGCCGCAGGCGCTCGAGGTGCTCGTCGTCGTAGAGGGCGATCCGTCCCGATCGCCGGGGCAGGCCCAGGAGTCCCCGTCCCTGGTAGAAGCGGATCGTGTCCACCGACACACCGGCGGCTGCCGCCAACGCCTCGACCCGATACTCCACGGGTCCACTCTAGGAGTGATTACTCCAATTGTGTGTCGCCGTCCGGTTCCGGCCCTTTGATCAGGAGGTCCGTGTTGATCAGGAGGTCCGTGCCGGCCCGTCCTGGGCGACCTCCCGCCGTCGGCCCACGGCTGGTCGACGAAGCGTCGCTACAAGGCTCGTTTGACGAGGCACAGCGGTTCCTGCCGGCGGGCGGCGTCAGCGGCGATCCAGGTGCGATAGCCACCGTCGAGGTTGCGCGCCTCCATCCCCAGTTCGTGGAGAAGGGAGGTCGCCGTGTGCCCTCGTTGGCCGACCTCGCAGTAGACGACGAAGGGACCGTTAGAACCGTTCAGCTCCTCACGTAGCTGGTCGAGCGGGAGGTTGACCGAACCGGGAATCGCTCCCCCTTCATGCTCCTGGCTCGTCCGGACGTCGACGAGAGTCCAGCCCGACCCGGACAAGGCGGCGAGCTCGTCGTATTCCACGACGTCGCAGGCCCCCGAGAGCACATTCTCCGCCATGTAGCCGAGCATGTTGACGGGGTCCTTGGCCGACGAGAACGGGGGCGCGTAGGCGAGCTCCAGGTCGGCCAGTTGGTCGGCGGTGATGCCGCCGCTGATGGCGGTGGCGATGATGTCGATCCGCTTGTCGACGCCGTCCCTGCCCACCGCCTGAGCACCGAGGATGGTCCCGTCACCGGGATCGAAGAGAAGCTTGAGCGCCATCGGTTGTGCGCCCGGGTAGTAGCCGGCGTGGCTCATCGGATGCGAGTGGATGACCCGGTACCGACGTCCGGCGGCCATGAGCCGCTTCTCGTTCCATCCTGTGGTTGCGGCGGTGAGGTCGAACACCTTCACGATGGCGGTCCCGAGCGACGCGGTCCCACGCGTGGGGAGCCCGCAGATGTGGTCGGCGACGCGTCGTCCCTGACGGTTGGCGACGTTGGCCAATGCGATCAGGGAATGGCCCCCACCCACCCAGTCCGGCTTCTCCACGGCGTCCCCCACGGCGTAGATGTCGTTGTCGCTGGTCCGGTTCACCTCGTCCACGGCGATACCGCCGTGGGATGAGAGGGCCAGGCCGGCCATCTCCGCCAGACGGACGTCGGGACGAACACCGATGGACCCGACGACGAGTTCACCGGGGATGGTCCGACCGTCGGCCAGGGTGATGCCGTCTGTGGTCACCTCCGAAACGGCCACCCCTGTTTCGACGCGCACGCCGTGGCACGCCAGCTCGGCGGCCACCAGGATGGCGAGCTCGGGGTCGAGTGGGGTGAGGACCTGGTCGACCGCCTCCACCACGGTGACGGTGATCGACCGCCGTACGAGGTTCTCGGCCGTCTCGAGACCGACGAATCCGGCCCCGATGACCACTGCCGTCGCGGGTCGTCCGGTGACGTCGGCGGCGAGCCGTTCGGCATCCTCGACGGTCCGGAGCACGCGGACCCGGTCGAAGCCCGGTATCGGGGGGCGAACGGGCACCGCACCGGGACTCAACACCAATGTGTCGTATCCCATCGACTCGATGTGCCCGTCGATGGCCGAACGGGTGGTGACCTCATGGTTGGCGGCATCGATGTCGACGACTTCGGTGTCGACCCGGACGTCGAGCCGGAATCTGTCGAAGAGGCGCTCGGGGGTCTGGAGTAGCAGGTCGTCCTCGTCCTCGATCACGCCGCCCACGAAATAGGGCAGGCCACAGTTGGCGTACGAGACATGGCCCGACCGCTCGACCACCGTGATGGCGGCCGTCTCGTCGATGCGTCGAAGGCGTGTGGCCGTCGACATCCCGCCGGCCACGCCACCGACGATCACCACGCGGCGCGGCGTCATCGTGGGTTCCGAGCCCCCGAGCTGCACCCTTGGCTGATCATACGGTTCATGTCTCCGATCGACTTATTCTCAGCCTGTCAGGGGGGTGTGGGGTCGGGAAGGGCACAAGGACCCTTCCTCGGTGTCGGGACGTAAGGCCCTACCGTGGCCGACGGGCGACTGACACGCTGAATCCGTGGCCGATCGCATCGTCGTGCTCGGAGCGGGCACCGGGGGGACGCTCGCCGCCAACAGGCTGCGGCGAGTTCTCGACGACGACGTCCAGATCGTGGTGGTGGACCAGGACGACAGCCACGTCTACCAACCGGGCCTTCTCTTCGTGCCGTTCGGCCTGACCCACCTCGACGAGATCATCCGCCCTCGCCAACGACAGCTTCACCGCGGGATCGGGTACCGCCAGACGGCTGTCGACCGGGTGGACCTGGACACTGAGCGGGTGTGGCTCGCCGACGGCACCGCCCTCGAATACGACGTCCTCGTCGTCGCCACCGGTTCGACCCTCGTGCCCGAGGAGACCGAAGGGCTGACCGGCCCAGGGTGGATGGAGAAAGTGTTCACCTTCTATACGCCCGAGGGCGCCGGGCGCCTGCGCGACGCGCTCGATTGGTTCGATGGCGGCCGTCTCGTTGTCGACGTCGTCGACATGCCCATCAAATGCCCGGTGGCACCGTTGGAGTTCTGTTTCTTGGCCGACTGGTACCTGCGTGAGAGAGGCATCCGTGACCGGGTTGAGCTCACCTACGTGACCCCGCTCGACGGGGCCTTCACGAAGCCGGTGGCCTCGGCCACCCTGGCCGGTCTTCTCGAGGAGAAGGGCGTCGAATTGGTCACCGAATTCAACGCCGGGGAGGTGGAAGGATCCGGTGGGCGTCTCGTCTCCTATGACGGCCGGGAGGTCGGGTTCGATCTGGCCGTCGTCATCCCCCTGCACAGTGGCGCACCCTACGTAGGTCGTTCACCGGGCCTCGGCGACGAGCTCAACTTCGTGCCCACCGACGAGCACACCTTGCAGTCCAGGGCCCGGCCCAATGTCTTCGTCATCGGCGACGCCGCCAACGTGCCGGCGTCGAAGGCGGGGTCGGTCACCCACTTCGAGGGCGAGGTGCTGGTGGAGAACGTCCGCCGGTTCCTGGCCGGCGAAGCGCTCGACGCCACTTACGACGGGCACGCCAGCTGCTTCATCGAAACCGGCTTCCACAAGGCGCTGCTCATCGACTTCAACTACGACACGGAACCGCTCCCGGGCCACTTCCCCGGATCCATCGGGTTACCGCTTCTCAAGGAGTCGCACATGAACCATCTGGGCAAACTCATGTTCCAGTGGTTCTACTGGCACAGCCTCCTACCGGGGCGGGACGTTCCCGGCATCCAATCCGCAATGCCCGAGCGCGGCAAGCACAGGGAAAGAGCTTCCCCGTGACCACCCTTGGTGCGCTCACGGCGTCGCTCAGGGCGTCGCTTAGATCCGCACGGAGGTGCTGAGATGACCACCGCCACATACGCCGGCCAGATCGTCACGGTCAACGACGAGGGCTTCTTCGAGAATCCAGACGAGTGGAACGAGGAGATGGCTCCGGCGATCGCCCGGACTGTGGGTATCGACGAGCTCACCGAACAGCACTGGCGGGTCATCAAGTTCATGCGGGCCGAGTACGCCGAGAAAGGCACCGGGCCGACAGTGCGCGTCCTCGGGAAGACCTCGGGGGTGTCGGTGAAGGAGCTCTACGAGTTGTTCCCCAAGGGTCCGGCCAAGGTGGCCGCCAAGATCGCCGGGATCCCCAAGCCCCGTGGCTGCATCTGACGCGCCGGTCCCGGACCCGCACACGCCACGCCAAGAGGACAAGAGGAAAGGAATCACATCATGGGTGACACCATCGAGAAGGTCTCCATCATCGTGTCGAAGGGCTCCCTCGAGGGTGTCTACCCGGCGCTGATCATGGCCAACGGGGCACGGGCCGAAGGTATCGAGGCCAACCTGTTCTTCACCTTCTTCGGACTGGATGCCGTCCACAAGAAGCGCCACGACCACATCAAGGTGGCGACGGTCGGCAATCCCGGCCTCCATCTGGCCACGTTGGCCGGGGGCATCCCCGGGGTGTCGTCGGTCATGACCCACTACCTCGAGCGCAAGATGGAGAAGCTCGACATCCCGTCGATTCCCGAGTTCATCGAGATGATCTCCGACACCGGCGCCGGGCTCTACGGCTGCCAGGCTTCGTGCGACCTGTTCGAGCTGACCAAGGACGACCTCATCGACCAGGTGAAGGACATCATCACGGTGGGAGAGTTCTACGAGATGGCGGCCGGTGGGCAGATAATCTTCACGTGATCACCCGAGGGACCCCGACAGGATCGAACGACTTCGCCGGCACGGTCGATCTCCACGTCGGGACATCGCCAAGGAGGCGCACGGCGCAGCACTCCGGGACCTGACACGCGTGCTCGGTCTCCACGACATCGAACGCTGGCCGTAACGGGCCCGCCGATCACGACTCCCGGCCCGTCTTCTATTCTGGCGGCCGAGCCCGAGCAAGTAGGAGACGATGACCGACCTCACCCTTGATTCGCTGCGGCGGCGCATGGCCGCCATGCATTCGCTCTACTACCAGGCCGTCGACACCATGGAGCTCGACCACGTCAACCATTTCGAGCGGCGCGGGGTGCTGCCCATCGCCTTCTCCCTCTTCCACTACACGAACATGGAAGACGCCTCCTTCATGCTGATCACCGGTGTCCCACCGCTGTGGGACGAGACCGTCCAGGACGGAGTGAAGATGGCCGTGGCCGACCACGGGAAGCACCGTACGGTCGACGAGATGGAGCACCAGCGCATCGGTGACTACGAGGCCTTCAAGACCTACCAACGCGCCGTCTTCGGCCGGACCGAGGAGTGGCTGGCCGAGGTGCCGCTGCCGGAGATCTCCCGGGTGGTCATCACCCGTCCCTTCCCCGAACAGATCGCCAGTACCTACAGCGCCCGGGTGGCGGGGCCCGAGGGGATCACCGTGCTCGACGCGCTCGAGTGCTGGCTCTACCAACACGGACTGCGTCACATGGGCGAGATCGAGCTGGCCCGCGGCCTGGTCGGGTTGGGAGGCATGACGTCGTGACGGTGGCGGCCGTCACCGCCGGCCGCGGCAGCCTCCGGCGCCACGTGCGCATCCGCGTGCCCGCCGACGAGGTCTGGGCCCTCGCCGGGGATCCGGCGCGGATCATGGAGTGGTTCCCCGGCATCGTGGAGTGCACCGTCGACGGGACAACCCGGGTGGTCACGACGGCCAGCGGCATCGCCATGCCCGAGCAGATCGTGACCAATGACCCGCTCCAGCGTCGCTTCCAGTACCGCATCACGGCGCCGATCGTGAGCGAGCACCTCTCCACCCTCGACGTGCTCGACCTTGGTGACGCCACGTCCCTGGTCGTCTACTCCGTCGACGCCACCCCCGCCACCATGGCCCTCATCCTGGGCGGCGCGGCGGGCAACGCCCTCGAGCACCTCCGCCGTCTGTTGGAAGGGAAGACCTGACCATGGGCCGCAAGATCCTGTTCGTGACCACCGACCAGCAGCGCTA
>DATNJD010000121.1:0-4592 GCA_035604075.1 Acidimicrobiales bacterium | reverse complement strand
AGATCAGACTTACCAATCACCAACCTGGATCCATCGGGTCGGCGCAAGGGCGGCTCCGGTCTCGATCTGCCCATCGCCGTGGGCATCATGGTCGCCGACGGATCCGTGGCGCACGCCGAGGTGAGGGACACGGCCTTCGTGGGGGAACTGGGTCTCGACGGCTCCCTCCGACCCGTCCCCGGCGTCGTCCCCATGGTGGCCGCTCTCACCTGCCGGCGGGTGGTGGTGCCGGCCGAGTGTGCCGTGGAGGCACGGTTGGTCGGCGGTCACGAGGTTCGAGGAGCCGCCGGTCTGGGCCAGCTCGTCGCCGCCCTGCGGGGCGAGGGCCCATGGGCCGACTCGTCGAGCACCCGACGCCCGCTGACGGCGTTGCCGCCCCGGCCCGACCTGGCCGACGTCAGAGGTCAGGCGGTGGGACGGCGTGCCCTCGAGGTGGCGGCCGCCGGAGGGCACCATCTGCTGCTCGTGGGCCCACCCGGTTCGGGCAAGACCATGTTGGCCAGCCGGCTTCCCGGGCTCCTGCCCCCGCTCGGTCGCCACGACGCGCTCGAGGTCACGCGTATCCACTCCGCCGCCGGGGTCGCCCTGGCCGGACGGGAACTGGCCGAGCGTCCTCCTTTCCGGGCCCCCCATCACGGGACCACCGAGGTCTCGCTCATCGGAGGGGGGACGGCGTGGCTGCGCCCCGGGGAGATATCCCTCGCCCACTGCGGGGTGCTGTTCCTCGACGAGCTGGGAGAGTTCCCGGCCGTCGCCCTCGACATGTTGCGCCAGCCCCTCGAGGAAGGCGTCGTCCGGATCAGGCGGGCCCGTCGATCCATCGATCTGCCGGCCCGGTTCCTCTTGGTGGGGGCCATGAACCCCTGTCCGTGCGGCGAAGGCAGCATCCCCGGTGCCTGCCGGTGTACCGAAGCGGCACGCGCCCGATACGCGCGACGCCTCTCCGCGCCGCTGCTCGACCGCTTCGATCTGGCCCTCTCCCTCGGACGACCGGATGTGGACGACCTGCTGGGCGGTCCCGCCGGAGAGTCCTCGACGGTGGTGGCTGAACGGGTGCGCATGGCCCGCCTGGTCGCCGCCACCCGGGGGGTGCGGTGCAATGCCGAGATTCAAGCGCACCTGCTCGACGAGCTGTGCCCGGTGTCTCCCGACGGCCGTGCCCTCTTGGAACGACGCCTGCGGGCGGGCGCCCTGTCGGCGCGCGGACTGCACCGGATTCGGCGGGTCGCCCGCACGCTCGGAGATCTCGACGACGCCGGCTCCGTCATCGGGGAGCGACAGGTGGCCGAGGCCCTGCATCTGCGCGACGCCGGCTGCCTGCGGTGGCAGGAGGTGTCGTGATGACGAGCGTCAGCTCCTTCGGTGAGGACGAGCGCTACGCCGCCGCCATCGCCGCGCTCGGTGCCGGACCGGCCCGGGTCCGCCGTTTCCTCGAGGACGACGAGCCGCGGGCGGCCTGGGAAGCCCTGGCCCGCGGCCGGCATCGCGCCGACCCCGACGGCCGGTACCGCTCCAAGGCCAGGCCGTCTGTCGTCGAGTCGGTCGAAGCCGACTGCGCCCGCGCCGGCATCGGTGTCCTCATTCTCGGTCGGTCCGGCTATCCGACCGCCCTGGCCGCGGATCACGAGGCCCCCGCCGTTCTCTTCACCCTGGGAGACCCGTCGTTCATCGATACGAGCCCCCGGGTGGCGATCGTCGGGACCCGCAGCGCCACCCCCTACGGCCTGAGCGTGGCGGCCGAACTCGGTGGGGGCCTGGCCGAGGCGGGCATCGTGGTGGTGTCGGGACTGGCCCGGGGGATCGATTCGGCCGGCCACGCCGGCGTGCTCGCCACCAGCCGAGGAGCACCACCGGTGGCCGTCGTCGGCACCGCGCTCGACGCCGCCGGCCGCCCCATGGAGGTCCAACTCCAGCGGGCGATCGCCGAGAGGGGGGCGGTGTTATCCGAACGCGCCCCCGGCTCGGCCGGTGCCCCCGTCTGGTTGTTCGCCGTCCGGAGCCGGGTGATGGCGGCGCTCGCCCATGTGGTGGTGGTCGTCGAGTGCCACCGTAAGGGCGGATCGCTCAACACGGTGAAGCGTGCCGTGGACCGGGGCGTGGCCGTGGCCGCTGTGCCCGGATCGGTACGCAGCTCGGCCTCGACGGGATGCAACGCCCTGCTCGTGGACGGCGCCACACCGGTGCGAGACGTCCAGGACGTCATCGCCGCCGTTGAGCTGGCGATCACCGGTCGGTCGGGGATCGTGCCCCCGCACGCCCCGACTCGGGCGCAGACCCGTGGCGAAGCATCAACGGCGGCGCCAAACCCCGTCGCCGCCCGGACACTCGATACCCTCGATCACGACCCCGCCAGTCTGGACACGATCGTCCGTCGCTGTGCGCTTCCCGTCACGGACGTGGCCTTGGCCCTGGAGCAGTTGGCGGCGTGCGGCTTGGCGGTCGGAGCCGGAGGTTGGTGGTCGCGGCCCGTCGGTTGACCAAGACCGGAAAAGAGGCAAGGGCAGCGCCGCCGCCGCGGCGCTGCCCTTGGGTCGACGTCGAGTCCCCCCGGTTCGACGTCGAGAACTTAGACCTGTGGCTCGAGAGCGGGGGTGCCGACCGAGGCGATCACGTCGAGGATCTCGGCCCCGACGAGTTCATCCCGCTCGAGCAGGGCATCGCGCAAGCCCTCCACCACGCACTGGTTCGTCTCGAGAAGCTTCCGTACCTCGTCCTTGGCCCGGCGCAGGACATCTTCGACCTCGTCGCGCCCGTCGTCGTTCGACAGGACCTTGGCCACGATGTTGCCGCCACCGGCGGTCTCGAGGGCGGCAGCGGAGACGAGTGTCGTCCCCATGCCCAGACTGCCGATCATCTGGCAGGCGGCGATCGTCGCCGCTTTCAGGTCGCTCGCCACCCCGGAGCCGGCTTCGCCGAAGAACATCTCCTCGGCCACCATGCCGCCGAAGGCGATGTGGATGAGGGCCTCCATCTCGGTGCGCGTCTTCAAGAAGCGTTCCTCCTCCTCGGAGTGGGCGAGAAGGCCCAGCGCATCCTTACGCTTGATGATGGAGAGCACGTCGAGCTTGCGGCCCTTGCCGACGAGCCAGGCCACCACGGCGTGTCCCGCCTCGTGGGTGGCGATGGTGCGTCGCTCGGCCTCGGCGTACTCGACGGGCTGAGCGAGACCGATCTCCTCTGTCATCTTGGCGTTCTGGATGTCGGCCCACGAGAGCCGGTCGCCCTGGCGACGCAGCGCCCAGATGAGCGCCTCGTCCAGGAGGTGTTCGATCATCACGGGGGAGTACCCGAAGGTCACGGCCGCCAGCTGGTCGCGCTGGGCGGGGACGTCGAGCTCGGGCTCGTGCGCCTTCTTCTCCAGGTAATAGTCGATGATCTCCCGTCGACCCGACCGGCTGGGCAGGTCGAAGTAGATCGTGCGGTCGAACCGTCCCGGTCGGACGAGAGCCGGGTCGAGGTCGGCGGCGCGGTTGGTCGCGCCGATGACGAGGATGTTGGCGGGCGTGGCGGGCTTCTTCTGGATCTGCCGACTGGCCGGCATCCAGCCGTTGATCTTGTCGGCCAGTGCGGCGCCGATGCGGGTCTTCAGGGCCGGCTCGTCGAAGGACTGGAGCTGGACGAGCAGCTCGTTCACGACCCCGGAGACGCCCTCGGCCCTCCCCGTTCCCATGCCGCCACGGGCCCCGCCGATGGCGTCGATCTCCTCGATGAAGCCGATGGCGCCACCTTCGCGACGGGCGTACTTGCGCAGGGCTTTGAAGTACGACCGGATCTTGCGATTCGTCTGGCCGTAGTACATGGACTGGAAGGCGGACGAAGACACGAAGAGGAAAGGCACGCCCGCTTCGGCCGCCATGGCCTTGGCCATGTACGTCTTTCCCGTTCCCGGAGGACCTTCGAACAGCAGGGCACGTCGCGGAGAACCACCCATGTGCTCGGTGAACTTGCGGTGACCGAGGAAGAGGTTGAGCGTCTTCACGACCTCGTCGACAACCAAGGCGGCTCCGCGGACGTCCTCGAAGCGGACGTCGATCTCACTCGGTCGGTACAGCACGTGCGGCGACCGGCCGGCACCGAGAAGAGGCACGATGATGGCGACCGACAGCAACGTGATGAGAGCCATGGCCGGGAGGTAGGGGAGAAGCGCGTGGGGGAAGTGCGGCAGCGCGAAGGGACCGCCGCCCCACAGCAGAGCCCGGGCCACGAGCAGCAGAGCCACGGGCAACAGGACGAGACCGAGCCGCAGGAGACGACCTTGGCGGACCCTTTCACGGGTCGTCCCCACATCGGCCGTCGAGGCGCCGATCACCTGGGACTGTCCGAGCGTCCGGAGCTCGGCCGAGGCTTCGGCTGATCCCACGGGGCCCTGGCCGGAGTACAACTCACGGCTGACACGCCTGGTCATTGGGGGGGTCCCTTCCACCGGCCGAGGGCCGGCTTTTGTTCGTTCTCTGACGGTGAACCCCACTGTGAGGGGCCGATGTCACGACCCCCGCAACCTGGGATCAAATAACCCCCAATACGGACCCCCCCGCAATCCCCTCTCGCCCAGGGTCGCCGTCGGGCAGGCTGTACCATGGATCTCATCGTCG
>DATNJD010000120.1:0-3024 GCA_035604075.1 Acidimicrobiales bacterium | reverse complement strand
CTCCGGAATGGTACCGTCCCGGGCAACCGAGAGGAGTTGCCCCATGGAGTTCGGGATCTTCAACGCCGTGTGCCTGACGCCGAGATTCCGGGCCCTGCACGGTGCCGATGCGGAGCACCGGCGGATCATGGACGAGCTCGCCTACATCAGGGCGGCCGACGCCGCTGGGTTCAAGTACTCGTGGGCGTCGGAGCACCACTTCCTGACCGAATACTCGCACCTCTCGGCCAATGAGTCCTTCCTGGCCTTCGCCGCCGCCCAGACGAAGAACATCCACCTCGGTTCGGGCATCATCAACCTGACGCCACCGGTGAACCACCCGGCCCGGATCGCCGAACGGGTGGCCATGCTCGACCATCTGTCCGAAGGCCGATTCGAATTCGGGACGGGACGGGGTTCCTCCACCACCGAGCAGCGGGGCTTCGGCATCGAGGATCAGGAGCTCACCCGCGAGATGGTGGCGGAGACGCTGCCGCAGATCGTGCGGATGTGGAAGGACGAGGACTACTCCTACGACGGCAAGTTCTTCTCCATGCCCGAGCGCAACATCCTGCCGAAGACGTATACGAAGCCGCACCCGCCCCTGTGGGTGGCGGCCGGGAGTCCCGGGACGTTCGAGCTGGCGGCTCGGCAGGGTCTCGGTGTTCTGTGCTTCGCCTTCGGTCCCCCCGAAGGATTCATCCCGCTCATCGAGAAGTACAAGAAGGACATCAAGAACGCCGAGCCCGTGGGCGAGTACGTCAACGACAACGTGATGATCACCACCCAGATGTTGTGCCTGGAGGACGGGGGCAAGGCCCGGGACGCCTTCGCCCAGATGGACGGCGGCTACTACGTGAGCCTCGTGTTCCGGTACCTCGACACATTCCCCCGGCCGCCCGGCATCCCCGAATGGCCCCAGACCATTCCCGACCAAACGCCCGAGCAGATCGACAAGAGCATCGAGAGCCGGTCGATCGCCATCGGTGACCCCGACGAGGTGACGGAGACGATCAAGCGCTTCGAGGAAACCGGTGCCGATCAGCTGAGTTTCGGGATGCTGTCGTCGGCCATGCCCATCGAGACCTGTGAAGAGGCGGTGGCCACGTTCGGGAAGCACGTGTTGCCGCAGTTCGACAAGGACCCCGTCCACAGCACCACCCGGCAGCGGATCGCCCAGATCGGCAGTTGAACCTCACCGCAGCGTCCGGCTTGTTGTCAGCGCGGCCGGGTGCGCGCGGTGCGCGTTACCCACAGGACGGAGGACGGGAGCGCCGATAGTTGCTGCAGATGACAATCTGTGCTGCGTCGAATCATTAGGGAGGTCCTCTACGCAGGACTGATGTCCCGGTGAGCCAGGGCCGCTGATGGGCGTCGGCCGTGTCCCCCGGACGTCGGTGCCGGGGCCGGTCGCACGCCACCCGGCCGGCACTTTTGGTCCCGGCATATGACGCTCCCGTCACGTACCCTTTCTCCATCCCACATGCGCGTTTTCGCGAAGTGGGCTCCGGCGTCGTCGCCACCGGCGGGTCCTCGCCAGTGCCGGCGCTCGGTCGGGCTGCCGCCCCTGTGCCACCCTCGGCCCCCCCGGGGTCGGCGCAGCGGGCGGTGGCTCGCGTTCAGGGACCAAACGCGCTCGTGATCTCGTCGACCGTGGCCAGTGTCGCCACCAACGCCAGAGTGTGGCGGAGAACCTGGTCGGCGTAGTCGCTCGGGATGCCGGCCACGGCGTCGGTGGCCACCACGACGTGGTAGCCGAGATCGACGGCCTCGACGGCCAGTCCGATGATCCCCAGATTGAGAGACACGCCGGTGGCCACCACGGTGGAGATGCCGAGCGCGCGCAACGTCGGGTCGAGGGTCGTCCCCACGAAGGGTGACACGCCGTGGCGGCGGTGCGACACGAGATCGGTGGGCTCGGCTCCGAGGCCAGGGACGAGCTCGACGGCGGCCGTCTGTTCGAGAAGGTGCTCGGGCCGGCGGAACAGGGCGGTCATGAGAGGGGCATTGGCGGGCGATCCGAGCCTGTCGGAGCGGAAACCGGCGGTGCAGTGGACGACGGGGACGCCGTGGTGGCGCGCCGCGCGTAGAAGGCGACCCGTGTTCTCCACCACGCCCACCCGCTCGACCTCTTTGGCCAGGTCGGGAAAGCTCGACAGATCGCCGACCACACCGCGTTGAACCTCCATGGTCACCACCGCGGCCCGTCCGTCGCCCACGAGGTCGGAGAGCGCCACGGACATGGTTCAGGTGGCGCCGGGCTCCGTGGTGACGATGGTGTTCGCCCAGCGGTAGTCGGGCTTGCCGCTCGGCGAGCGTTCAATGACGTTGACCACGTGGAGTTGGCGCGGCACCTTGTAGCCGGCGACGTGTGTGCGGCAGTGTTCCTGCACGGCCTCGAGCGAGGGGGCGGCGCGTCCGTGGCGCGGCTGCACGATGGCGGCCACGCGCTGACCGAAGCGCTCGTCGGGGGCGCCCACCACGATGGCGTCCATGACGTCGGGATGAGAGCGGACGACGGCCTCCACCTCTTCGGGGAAGATCTTCTCTCCTCCGGAGTTGATGCAGATCGAGCCGCGGCCGAGCAACGTCACCGATCCGTCGCTTTCCACCGTGGCGAAGTCTCCGGGCATGACGTAGCGCTTCCCTTCGACGTTGAGGAAGACCTCGGCCGTCTTCGCCGGGTCGTTGTAGTAGCCCACGGGGATGTTCCCGGTCCGGGCGATCTTGCCGATGACGCCTGAACCGGGCTTGACCAGATTGAGCTCCTCGTCGAACACGACGGTCTCTCCCACCTTCGTCACCGTGGGCCCACCCTTCATGGCCGTCTCACCGGGCTTCACATGGGTGATCCCGTTGTTGCCCGATTCGGACGAGCCGATGGCGTCGGTCAACACCAGGTTGGGGAAGTGGCGGAAGAATTCGTCCTTCACCGACGGCGAGAAGAGCGCCGCGGTCGAGGTGAAGCCGATGAGCGAGGACAGGTCGTAGGTGGCACCCGGCTCGTCGAGCGTCTCGATCAGCGGCTTGCCCATGGCGTCGCCG
>DATNJD010000119.1:0-2664 GCA_035604075.1 Acidimicrobiales bacterium | reverse complement strand
TCGCCCCCTTGGCCATGTTGACCGGCGCCCTCGGTCTGACCGACGCCTTTCCCAAATTCATCCCCCACCCCACATCGTGGTTGGGCCTCGGACCCCTGACGATGCTCCTGAGCGCCTTCGCCTTGTTCGCCTGTGATGCCGTGGCCGAGCGCCTCGGGGTCAGCAAGGGCCGCCGCGCCGTGCTGTGCGTGGCGGAAGCCATCGCACTGTGGAACGTGTCCGTGATCTGGGGACACCCCGAGGACGCCGTCGCCGTCGGTCTCGCCCTGTACGCCCTGTTGTTCGCTCTCGACCGTCGATGGACGGGCGCCGGCTGGCTCTTCGGTCTCGCCATGGCCACGCAGCCACTGGTCGTGCTCATGTTGCCGGTCCTGTTCACCCTGGGCGGTCGTCGCCGGGTTGTCGGCCTGGCGGTACGCGGTGCCGTCCCCGCCATCGTGCTCGTTCTCACCCCCCTGATCTCACAGTTCCACGACACCGTGCATGCCCTGCTCGCTCAGCCCAATTACCCGAACATCGATCACGCCACACCGTGGACGGCGTTGGCGCCGGTGATCGGCGGTAGTAGCGGACACAATCTGACGGTCTCCGCCGGTCCAGGACGAATCCTCGCTGTGCTCCTGGCATGTTGGCTCGGGTGGACGGCCCGGCGTTGGCGCGAGCGACCGGACCTGATCGTCTGGGCCGCGGCGACCGCACTCGCCCTTCGCTGTCTGACGGAATCGGTCATGGTCGCCTTCTACATCTGGCCCGCGTTGGCCGTCGGTCTGGTGGTGGCCGCCCGCGCCGGACGGAGCCGCCTGGCCGCTGCAGCCGTCATCGCCGTCGGTGTCTCGGCCATCGCCCAGTCACATCTGGGAGAGCTGCCGTGGTGGGCCGTCACCAACGCCGGCATCGTGGCGGTTCTGATTCTGGGCGTCCGCGAGGCGTCTGCAACGGTTCCGGCCGACGCGCGCCTGCTCGTCGCCCCACGTCTCGGGCGAGAAGCGCTCCTGGCCGTCGTGCCGGCGATGCCCCTGACGGCCGGCATGCCCCGCCGACACACCGTGCTGGGTGAGACGGCAACGCCAATAGTGCTTCGGTCCAACGCCGCAGCACTCGATTCGATAGAAAAAGGGAGAATGGCATGGCCCAAGTCGTAGGACTTGACATAGGAACGAGCGCCGTCCGGGCGGCCGAGCTCGAATTCGGAGCCGGTCCCCCCAAACTGGTCGCCTTCGGGCAGGTCGGGCTCCCTCCCGATGCGATCGTCGACGGTGAGGTCAAGGACATCCCGGCCGTGGCCGACGCCATCCGCCGCCTCTGGCACAACGGGCGCTTCGTCTCTGACTCCGTGGTCGTCGGCATCGCCGGTCTGCGGGTGATCACACGTGAGCTCGACCTGCCCTGGGTCCCGGACAACGAAGTCGAGAGTGCCGTGCGGTTCCAGTCGGAGGAGGTCATTCCTTTTCCGGTGGACAAGACACTCCTCTCCACTCAGCTGCTGGGCGATAAGACGGCCGATGACGGGACCGTCACTCGACGGGTGCTGGTGGCCGCCGCGCACCGGGAGCTGGTGGACGGTGTGGTCTCCGCCGTGGAACAAGCGGGTCTCAACGTCCAAGGCGTGGACCTCGTGTCCTCGGCTCTCGTCCGGGCACTGGCCGACAGTGCTCATCCATCCGATGAGCCGGAAGCGATCGTGTCGGTCGGAGCCGGGCTGACCGTGGTCGTCGTCCACCAGGAGGGACGTCCCCAGTTCGTTCGCACCATCGGCACAGGAGGCTCGGAGGCGACCGCGGCGATCGCGGCCGGCCTCGACCTTCCGCTGGGGGACGCCGAAGCCATCAAGCTCCGTCTCGGAGACGGGTCTCCGCAGTCGATGTCGGCAGAATCGGCGGTACAGGCCACCATCCAAGGGCTGGTGGGCGAGATCCGCAGCTCGATCCAGTACTTCGCATCCCTCCAAGGACGCGCCCCCATCGTTCGTGTCCTCGTCACCGGAGGTGGGTCCCTGCTTCGTGGACTCATCCCGCAGCTTCAGGCCCAGGTGCGCATACCCGTGCAAGCGGTGTCTCCGTTGGCCCGCCTGGACGTGTCACGGCTCGACCTTCAACCCGAACAGGCGGAATCGATCGACCCCGTCCTGGCGGCTCCGATCGGCCTGGCGCTCCCCGAACCGAACCCGGCGGTGCGGAACTTCAACCTGGTACCTCCCGAAGTTCTGCAGCGGCTGTTCCTGCGCAAGGTCGAGCACTACACCTTCGTGGCCGCCGCCGTCGTCGGCGCGGCGCTGGTCGCCTTCGGCGCGCTGAATTTCCTCCGGGTCCACAGCGCCCAGAGTTCCGTCAACTCGTTGAGTGCCAGCGTGACCGAGCTCAACGCTCAGATCCCCAAGTACGACACGGCGGTAGCGGTGACCGATGGGCTCAAAGTCTCCCAGGGCCAGGTCGACACCATCACCGTCTCCGCCGTCGACTGGTCTGCGGTCGTGGACGAACTCAGCAAGACCACGCCGACCGGCCTGAGCCTCACGTCCTTCACCGGTAGCGCACAACCCGCGACCTCGGGGACGGCCGGTGGCTCCGCGGCCGGGACGACCACGACGACGATCCCCTCCACCACCGGAACGACCCCCACGGGTGGCGTCGGGACCACACCGGCGGGCGCGGTCGGAACCGTCAC
>DATNJD010000118.1:0-7032 GCA_035604075.1 Acidimicrobiales bacterium | reverse complement strand
GGAGTTGTGCCGCCGGTCGACGACGAGCGAGGACAGGATCCGTCGGATGTTGCTGGCCCAGGGCATCACGGTCGACGACACCAGCGTTCTACCGGCATTCGTCGCCGACGACGCCGCGACCTTCGAATTGGGAGCGTCGCTGTTCGGCGAGGAGGCGACGCTGGCCTTCACCCGCGTCATGGGCGCGTCGGTGAGCGCGATCGTGGACGCCGCCATCGGTCTCTTCTACGGCGAGGTCAGCGCCACCATGCCGGCCGACACCACCGAGCTCGAGTGGGCGCGGATAAACGCCGAAGCCGGGGCCGTGTTCGCCCTGTTGCCCTCGGTCATCACCCATCTCCTCGAACAGCGGTTCCGCTCGGAGAGCGTCCTGGCCGCGTCGACACGTGACGCCGTGGGGCAGACGGCCACCGTGGGCATCGGCTTCGTCGACCTGGTGGGTTCCACCGAGTGGGCCGCGCACCTGAGTCTCACCGATCACGCCCTGGCCCTGGCGCGGTTCGAGTCGGCCGCCTGGGACATCGCCACCGAGCACCACGGACGGGTGGTCAAGCTGATCGGCGATGAGGCGATGATCGTCTCCGCGTCGGCCGAGACCGTGTGCCGGATCGCCGTGGCCCTGTGTGCCGCGGTGGCGTCCGACCCCGGTCTTCCCGGGGCGCGGGCCTGCGTCGGCTTCGGTGACGTCACGTCGCGCAGCGGGGACTTCGTGGGCCCTCTGGTCAATCTGGTGGCCCGTTCGGTGAAGGAGGCCACCGAGGGATCGGTGGTGGTGACGGGGGACGTCCGTCGTCAACTCGGCCCGCATCCGCCGTGGCCTCTGGTGGACACGGGATCGCACACGTTGCGGGGGATCGACGCGGCCGTGACGCTCTATGCCATCGACACCGGCGCCGGCGACGACGCCCGGCGCTGAGCGATTCGACGAGAGCCGCCCAGGAGCCGCCGGTGGGCGATCAGCCGGTGAGCAGTCCGGCGAAAGCGGCCCACACCTCGTCGGTGGCGCGGGCCGAGGCGGGGGAGAGAGCACCGAGGCCCATGAAGCCGTGGACGAGGCCGGGGAACTCGAGCAGATGCACGGGGACGCCGGCACCGGCCAGGCCCTCGGCATAGGCGCGGCCTTCATCGCGCAGGGGATCGAACTCGGCGATGGCCACCACGGCCGGGGGCAGGGCCGGGCCGGCGGCCAGGTCGGCGAGCAGGGGACTCGCCATCGGATCGCCGGGGTCGTGGTCCCCGAGGTACTGGGCGCAGAACCAGCGCATGGCGGCCGCCGTGAGCAGGTAGCCCTCACCGTTGCTGCGGACCGAGGGGCGCTCGGTGGTGAAGTCGACAGCCGGGTACACGAGGGCCTGGGCCCGCAGGGCGGGCCCCCCGCGCTCCCGGGCGCGCAGGGTGACCGCCGCGGCCAGGTTGCCGCCGGCGCTGTCGCCCGCCACGGCGAGGCGCTCAGGGTCGCCACCCAGGTGGCGGGCGTGGTCGGCCACCCAGGCCGTGGCCGCCTCGCAGTCGTCCAGGGCGGCGGGGAAGCGGTGTTCGGGGGCGAGCCGGTAGTCGACGCTCACCACGACGGCCCCGGTGCGGTGGCACAGGGTCCGGCAGGTGCCGTCGTGGGTGTCGATGTCGCCGATCACCCAGCCGCCGCCGTGGAAGTACGTGACGACCGGAACGGCCTCCTCCGCCCGAGGCCGGTAGACGCGGATGCGGATCGGTCCCCCGGGGCCGGGGATCGTCTCGTTGTCGACGCTCGACACATCGGCGGGGGGCGCGGCGTGGTCGAGCGCCCCGAGGCTGTCACGGAACAGACGACGGAAGGAATCGGCATCGAGCGCGGCGAAGTCCACGGTGCCGGCGGCCGCCATCTGGTCGACGATCGCCTGGGTGGCCGGCTCGAGCGGCATCGACGTCTCCTCAGGTACCGGGCGCCATGAAGCGGACCCAGTTCTGGTAGTGGTACAGGCTCTCGAAGCCCATGGACCGGTAGATGGGCTCTCCCATGGTGGACGCCTGCAGGGTGACCACGGCCGCCCCTCGGTCGAACGAGGCATTGGTGACCGACGCCGTGACCGCCCGGCCCAGTCCCGACCGACGCCCTCCGGGCACCGTTCCCACCCAGTAGAGACCGGCGATGCCGTGACTGAGAAAGGTCATGGCGGCGGCTACCGGTTCGTCGTCGGCGTAGGCGACGACGGCGATCACGTGCCGGGCCTCGATGACGCGGCGGGGAATGCCGAACAGCTGCGCCGGAGCCTCCACCGGCATGCCGTAGGTGCTGTAGGCGGCCGAGCAGATGGCGGCGAAGTCCACGACGCCGCTCTCGGAGGTGATCCGGCGGATGGCGATCCCGTCGGGGTGGTTCTCGACCACGGGCACAGCGCAGACCATCTCGGGCGCCGGTTCGCCGAAGGCCTCGAGGCCGGCCGCCTCGCAGCCGGCCCGGAGGTCGGCGTCGACGGGGAGGTCGCGCACCATCACCGTGTAGCCGCGCCGGCGGGCACCGAAGAAGGTGTCGGCCCGGGTGACGACCTCGGAGGCGCTGGTGCGGTCGTCGGCGCGGAAGGCGCCATTGCACATCACCGGCAGCCAGGACCCGGTGGCGAAGAGCACGACGCCGTCGCTCTCTTCGAGGGCGCCGCCGACGCCCCAGCGGGTGAATTCGCGCGAGACCTCGATGAGATTCAGATGACCGAAGAGCGCGACGTCGTCGGGACCGAGGGCCGTCACGGTCACACCGCCTCGTCGCCCGCGGCTTCGAGCTCGTCGCCGCTGGACACCGGTGGCCGACCGGTGCCCGAACCGTGACCTCCGGCTCTCCAGAAGTCGAGAATGGTCTCGGCGTTGGTGCGGCCCGCCGTGATCAGGGCTTCGGTGCCGGAGAAGTCGTCGTAGCGCGAGACGGGATCGGAGTCGACCGAGAACACGATGACCTCGACGCCCGGTGGTAGATGTTCGAGCTCACGGGCGAACTTGGCGTGGACGGCGATGAAGAACGCGGTCAGGACGGCCTCTATCGGCCGCCGGTAGCGATGGGGCGTGTAGCGGAGGGGACCGCACAGCAGGACGAAGATGCGCTCGGCGCCCTGGTGGATGGCCCGGCCGATGGGGACGTTGTCGACCACGCCGCCGTCAATGAACGACTCGCGGCCGATCTCGACGGGTGGCAGCAGCGACGGAAGGGCAGCGGAGGCGAGGATCGCCTCGACCGCCGGGCCGTAGGTGAACCACTGGGTCCGGCCGTCGGTGAGCGAGGTGGCCACCACCTCGAGGTGGACCGCCGCGTCTTCGATCCGGCCGAACGTGAGGCCGTTCTCGATGACGCGGCGGATGCCGTCGTTGCCATGGACGGCCTCGCGCTGCTGCAGGAATCGCCAGGGGCCGGGGATCCGGCCCTGCGGAAAGATGTCGTCCCGGGTGACCTGGCGCCAGAGGTCGGCCATCCGCTCGATCCCGGCCGCGGTGGGGTCACCGGCGAATCCGGCGGCGTTGATGGCCCCGACCGAGGCGCCGTAGACGTCGTCGGCTGTGATCCCCCGGTTGAGCAGGGCCTGGAGCATGCCGATCTGGGCGGCACCCCGGGCCCCGCCGCCGGCAAAGACGAAGGCGGTCCGGGGCCGACGGCCCCGGGGGTTCAGGTAGCGGGGTCGGGTCCACCGGCGCCGGGGTGCCCCGAGACCGGGAAAGACGCCACCGGGTAACGCCGCCCGGTCGGCCGGGGCCAGGCGCGGTTCGCCACCCGGTGACGGGGCCTCGGTCGACTCGGCGTCGGTCATGGGCCACGGCGCCGGGAGCCGGTGTCACCCGCTCCCGATCCGCCGGCCTGCTCTGGGCCGGCCTGCTCTGGGCCGGCCTGCTCTGGGCCGGCCTGCTCTGGGCGCCCCACCGCCTGGCGGGCGGCGCGGTCCCGGCGGACGGCCCAGCGCACGGAGATGAATACCAGGGCCATCAGGGCCACCACGAAGAGGGCGAAGACGACGAGGAAGGCGGGGGTCATGGCCGCCCGACCCCCGGACCCCCGGTGCCGATGCGGATGGTCTTCATCGTTGCCCGAGGCTAATGCCGGGGGCCGTCGTCGGGGTGCCTCGGACCTCCGAGGCCCTCCGCCGACCATCAGCGCTGGCCGTCACAGCCGTCGGGCAAGCTGGGGCCCGTGTCCAGGTCCGGCTCCAGCATCGACGTCATTCGCCCCCCCGAGGGCAGCGCCCTACTGGAGCGGCTACGGGGGCAGACGACGGCCCGCCCGACCGTCGACCCGGGGCTGGCCGGGGGACTGCGGGACTGGCTCGAGGACGGTCTTGCCGGCGTCACCGACGGCCTCCCCGTGGACGCCGCCCCGGTACGGGTGACGAAGGAGGCGCTGACCGGCGTCCTCATGTGCGAGGCGCACCTAATGGCCCGGCGGACCTCGCCCCGGACCGTCACCGTGGAATTGGCCCGGGGCAGCCTGGTGGACGCCCTCTTCCGGCAGTGGGTGACGACGGGACGGTTGGACGACCCCTGGCCCGACGCCCTCGGCGCCGTCCGGGCCGACGGCGATACCGACATCATCGACTTCCTCGAGGCCATGGACGCGCCGAACAGCCGGGAGCTGGCTCGGGAGGTGGCCGAGCACGCGGCGGGCGTCGTGGCCCGCTGGCCGGTACCGAGCCCCACCTGGTTGCCCCGGACACAGGAGCGGTTGGTGGTTCCCCTCGTGGGCGGGAGGGTGGTGCTGAGCGGCGTCGTCGACCTGGCCTTCGGCGGACCGGCGAGCGAGCGGGCGTCGGTGTGCGTGGTCGAGATCAAGTCGGGCCGCCGGCGGGTCGAGCACCGGGGTGATCTCCACTTCTACGCCCTGCTCGAGACGCTGCGTAGCGGCGCGCCCCCGTTTCGGATCGCCACCTACTACACCCGGACAGGGGAGCTCGACGTCGAGCCGGTGACCGACGACGTCCTGGTGGGGGCGCTCCAGCGCGTGTTGGCCGGCACCGTGCGGCTGTGCCGGTTGGCGGCGGGAACCGAACCGACCCGGACGCCCAACGGTCTGTGCGCGTGGTGCGCCGCTCTCCCCGGGTGCGAGCCGGGTCAGGCGCGGGCGGGGACCGACGTACCCCGGCGTGTAGGCGACGCCACGACCGATGACGACTTCTCCCTCCTGGCCGAAACCGACACCGGTGGCGGCGGCGGCGATGACGAACAGGAGCTCGAGGAATGACGGTGCCGACGACGACGGGGATGTCGCTGGCCCTGCCCCGGGCGGCGGCGTTGACCGACGCCCTCCTGGCCCCGCCGGCGGACAGCGTCCGCGCCGCCGAGATCACCGCCTTGCGGGCCGAGCTGGCGGGCGAATTGGTCGCCCTGGCCGAGGAGCTACCGGTGGGGGAACGACTGCGGCTCGACGGATACCGCTTCGACATGGCCCGGGAGCGTCCCGAGCGCTGTAGCGCGGCCGACGCACCGTTCGTGGCCTCCCCCGTGGTGTGCCGTCGGGCCATCGGGCTGAGCGCTCTGGCCCGGTGCGTCCGTCGTTGGGCACCGACGCCGGCCGTGGCGGTGGCCGACGTTCTGGCCGTCGGAGTCGAGGATGCGGCCGACGCCGCCGATCAGTCGTCCGGCCGGCCGCCGTGGTGGGCTGCCTGGTACCGGAGCCTGCCGGCGGGGGGGCGGGCCATGGTGGAGGCCGAGGCCGTGACGTGGGCCACGCAGGTGTGGACGGCGCTCGAGTGGGAGCGGTTCGCACCTCCGCCCATCGTCGGCAGCGGTGACGACTGGTGGGACTGCCCGGGCACGCGGCAGCTGACTCTGCGGGGACGGGCCGACGTCAGGGTGCGCGGCGACGGGCCTCCCGTCCTTCTCGTCGTCGCATCAGGACTGCCCCCGGCGGACTGGCGCCCGGCTCTGGGGTTTCCCGCCCTCGTGTCGGCTTTGGCGCGCGGCGAGACTTCGGTGCCGTGCCGGGTGATCGGGCTGTGGCCGGCCAGTGGCCAGGTGCGGATCCTGCCCGTCGACGGTCCGGCTCTGAGCACGACGGCCGCGGCCGTGGTGGGAGCCGTGGCCACATGGGTTGATGCGCGCCTCGAGGCGCACGGCACGCGCGTCGCCTGACCTGACGCCGCGTTCATGAGCCGCAGCGTTCTTCAGGCAGCCGGACTTTCAGGCGGCATGGTCGGCCGTCCAGGCGAGGAGTTGCTCTATCGGCCACGCGTTCACGATCCGGTCGTCGGGCGTGTCGGCCTCGACGGCCTGCGCACAGCCGTTGCGTAGCCACTCGAGCTGGCCCGGCGCGTGGGCATCGGTGTCGATCGACACGAGGCAACCCAGTGCGAGCGCCTGACGGATGAGGGGCTCGGGGGGATCGCGGCGCTCGGGACGGGAGTTGATCTCGACGGCGGTGCCCGTGCGGGCGCAGGTGGTGAAGACGAGTTCGGCGTCGAAGCGCGACTGCGGTCGACCCCGACCCACCAGTTTCCGGCCGGTGCAGTGGCCCAGGATGTCGGTGTGCGGACTCTCGATGGCCGCCACCATCCGCTTCGTCATGGGACCGGGGTCCATGCTGAGCTTGGAGTGGACGCTCGCCACCACGACGTCGAGGCGGGCCAGGAGCGACTCCTCTTGATCGAGGCTGCCGTCCTCCAAGATGTCGACCTCGATGCCGGTGAGAATCCGGAACGGGGCCAGCTCCTCGTTCAAAGCCGCCACCACGTCCAGCTGCTGCCGCAGTCGTTCGGGATTGAGACCGTGGGCGACGGTGAGGCGGGGACTGTGGTCGGTGAGGGCGAGATAGTCGTGGCCCAGATCGCGGGCCGCCTCGGCCATGTCGCGGATGGGGCTCCCGCCGTCGGACCAGTCCGAGTGGCTGTGGCAGTCCCCGCGCAGCCGCGCCCGCAAGGCGGCCACGGCACCGGTGGGGGGAGCCTCGTCCCGCCGGACGAGATCGGTCAGATAGGCCGGTTCTTCGCCGGCCAGGGCCTCGGCGGCCACCGCCGCGGTGCTGTCGCCGATGCCCGGCAAGGACGTGAGCCGCTTCGACCGGGCCAACTCCTCCACCCGAGCCGG
>DATNJD010000117.1:0-5609 GCA_035604075.1 Acidimicrobiales bacterium | reverse complement strand
TGTTCAGCGTGTCGATCCTGGTCTCGGCCGGTCGCTGCCTGCTCAGCTACGTGGTGTTCCCGATCCTGACCCCTGTTCTCGGTGTCGCCACCGGCGTGGGCCCGGCCGTGGGGCTGCCCATCGCCGTGCTGGCCCTGGTCTTCGACGTGATCGGGATCCGGCGCTTCTGGGTGGCCGACCACCAGTGGCGGTGGGCGATGACCCTGATCTACGCCGCCGTGATGGCCCTGGTCACGGCTCTGCTGGTGGGCGATATCGTCGATCTGGTCTCCTGAGCCCCCCGGGTCAGCCCGGCCCGTTGCAAAGTCGCAGGTCAGTGAGGGTGGTTGGCAGTCAAGGTCAGTCGCCTTTTGGTCGATCTGAACCGGGTGGGGGACCCTGACAGCGCACAGCAGCTGGCCAATTCGATGCTCGGGGCACTTCTCTCCGTCGTGCACCAGAGGACGGGGGACGACGGGGTGAACCGGGTTCTGGCCATCGCCGGGGAGAGACGGTCGGCGGCGGACCTCGACCGGCCCGACGGATGGAGCACCTACCAGCAGGGACTGGCGCTGTTTCGCGCCGCGGCCGACGTGCTCGAGGATCCCGACGTGGGCCGCAAAGCGGGGGTGGAGGTGTTCCGCCGCTATGCCGGAACCGAGGTGATGGCCCTGCTGCGCTCGATCGGGTCGCCGGCCGAGATGATCCGGGTCTATCCGTCGATCTCGGCCAAGCAATCGACGATCACCCACGCCGAGGTGGCCGAGGTCGGTGACGCCTACGGCATGATCAGCGTGACCTCGCCCTATTACAGGAGAGATTCGCACTTCTGCGGGTACACCTTGGGGGCGTTGTCACAGTTCCCCGTTCTCTTCGGCATGGAACCGGCCGAGGTCGAGGAGGTGCAGTGCCAGACGCGCGGCGACGCGCGCTGTCTCGTCCGGGTGGGCTGGGATCCGACGTCGTCCATCGAGGCGAGCCTCGAACGCGAAGTGGTGCTGCTGCGCGAGCAGATGCTTGTCCTGACGAAACGGTTCGAGTCGCTCGAGTCCGTGGCCAAGGAGCTCTCTTCGTCACGCGACGTGAATTCAATGCTGGAGACGATCACCAGGCGGGCCGGTATCGCCGTGCGGGCGCCGCGCTACCTCCTCGTCGCTCAGCTCCCGGGCGATCCGGCCCCCCGGATCCACTCGGTCGGTTTCAGCCCGGCCGAGGCCGAGGCGGCCGCCCAGGACATCCTGCACAGTGGTTCGGACGATCAGGCCGGCTCCCGGTTGGTGGTCGACATCGAGTCGAGTCGCGGTCATTTCGGACGGCTGGCGGCTTTCTATCCCGAGCATTACCACTTCCTGCCCCAGGAGCGGTCGCTGTTGATGGCCTACGCCGGTCACGCCGCGGCGGCGCTCGAGACGGCCGCCGCGCTGGACGAATCGCGCGACCGGAACACGACCCTGAGCGCCCTGCTGGCGCTCGGGAAGACCCTGGCCGAGGAGTCGACCCCGGTAGCGCTGGCGGAGCGCCTGGCCCACGCCATGCCCGAGATCGTGAACTGCGGTCAGGCCGACGTGCTGCTGTGGGATCCCGCTGACGCGCTGCTCGTCCACACGGCGTCGACGGCGGTGGCCGATCTCGATGGGGCCACGGCCCCGAAGAGGGTGAGTGATGGCAGTTTGGCCAACCGGTTGGGCGAGATGGCGACGCCGACGCTCGTGACGTCGACGTCGGACCCGGTGCTGTCGTCCATCTTGGCCCTGACGGGGCTGCCGTCGGGGGTGCTCGTCCCCATCGCGGCGCGCAACACGCTGTTCGGCGTGATCGTGGTGGGGGGGGACGGGTCGGAGCTGCGGGGGGACGGCACCGTGGCCGAGCGGGTGAGCGGTGTGGCCAGCCTGGCGGCGACCGCCCTCGAGGGCCTGGCGCTGCTGCAGGAGATACGGCACCAGGCGCTGCACGACCCGGTCACCGATCTGGCCAATTCGCGGCTGTTCGAGGACCGGGTCAGCCAGGCCCTGTCCCTCGCTCGCCGCGGCGGCGGCCGACTGGCGCTGCTCTTCGTCGACCTCGACCGGTTCAAGGCGGTGAACGACACCCACGGCCACAAGGTCGGCGACGAACTGCTGCGGGCGGTGGCCGAGCGCCTCCTCGTCACCGTCCGCAACGAGGACACGGTGGCGCGGATCGGCGGCGACGAGTTCGGGATCCTCGTCCGCGACGCCGCCGACGACGGTGACGCCGAGGTGGTGGCGGCCAAGATCGTCGCCGCATTGGGCCAACCGTTCGTCGTGCGCTCGGTGACGCTGTCGGTCGGGGCGAGCGTGGGCGTGACGATGTTCCCCGAACCGGCCGATACCTTCGACTCGGTCGTCTCCCGGGCCGATTCGGCCATGTACCAGGCCAAGGCCAACGGCCGGGGCCGGTTCCAGATGTTCGAGGCGCAGACGGCGCGGGTCAGGGCCGAAGGACGACCTTGATGGCGCGGGAGGCGCCCCGGTCGATGGCCGTCGTGACCGCGTCGCGGTAGCTCTCGAGCGGGAATTCGTGGGTCACGATCGTGTCGTAGGGCACGAGGCCGGCGGCGAGGATGTCGATGGCGCGGTCGACGGAGTGGCGCTCCGGCGCACCGGCCAGGCCCGGGGTCGAGGCGGCGTCGACGGTGTGGTCGATCGAACCCACGAGGGCCGCCTCCTTGTACCAGATGGGGGTGAGGTCGACCTCGCTCACGCCGGCCGCCCCGAGGAGGAGAACGGTGCCGCGGTGGGCGACGGCGCGCAGCGCCTCGGTCACCGATCGGGGTGACCCCACCGCTTCGACGACGAGGGGAAAGCCGCCCATGAGCATGACGTCGGTCTTGCGGCCCACCACCCGGCTCCCGCTGAGCGCGGCCAGCTGTTCGAAGTGGGCGGCACCGGCGTCGCCGACCACGACGTGATCGGCGCCGCAGGCCAGGGCGGCCTCGGCCTGGTGGGCGTGACGGGCGAGCACCGTGACGGGGCAGCGGGGGAAGAGTCCCTTTGTGGCCGCCACCGTGGCCAGACCGATGACACCGGCGCCGACGACGAGGACGGGTGCGGTGTCGTCGGGAGCGGCGCGTAGGAGGCCGTGGCAGGCGATGGAGACGGGCTCGTACAGAGTGGCGCCGCGGTCGGGAATGCCGTCGGGGATCGGGTGGAGCATCGAGACATGGGCGAGAACCTGGTCGGCCCAGCCGCCCCCCAGGTCCTGGGTGAAGCCGAGGGTGCGACCGCTCGTCACCACCCGGCTGTCGAGGTTCAGGCACGACGACGTCCAGCCGCGGCGGCAGTTGACGCACGGTGGGGCTATGGCGCGCGCCGCGCAGGGGATGCAGGGGTCGAGAACGACGCGGGTGCCGACCGGACAGGGGCAGTCGGATCCCGCTTCGATGACCCGGCCGGCGATCTCGTGACCGAGGATGAAGGGAAAGGATCCCATCGTCATCAGCGTGGGGGAGGGGCCGGTGTTGTGGGCGAAGAGGTGGAGATCGCTGCCGCAGATCCCGCCCGCGGCCACCGCCACACGGGCCCAGGCGGGGGAGGGAAGCGCAGGCTCGGCCACTTCGACCAGAGATGCCGGAAAGGTGGGATCGACCATGTCGAACTGCACGGCACGCACCGTCGCAGCGTACGCGCCCGGCCGGACCGGGCCGGCGGGGCGCGGTGGCGGAAACCGGGCCCGGGGCCCTGGCCTACAGTCGGAGTCGTGCGGGTGCCGGACGCCAGCCTCGACGAGGTCCGTGAGCGGGGGTTCACCCTGCTCGAGGGTTTCCTGTCGTCGACCGAATTGCACGCCGCCCAGCAGGCGCTGCAGCTGCATTTTCCGACACCCGAGGACTACTTCGCCGACCCGGCCCGGCACGACCGCTATGCGGCGGGGCAGTTCGCCGGGGTCGAGGAATTCCCCTACCGGTCATGGGACCTGAACCGGCTGGCCTTTCACCCCGATCTGGTCGACGCCGCCGAGCGCTACCTCGGGACGGTGGAGCTGCAGTTGTACAAGGTGGAGCTGTGGGCCAAGTACGCCGGGGCGGCCAACTACGACCAGCCCCTTCACCGCGACTACGGCAGCCACAGCCTCGTGACCCCGCGGCTCGAGCCCCGCTATCAGCAGCTGACCTCCTTCATCTATCTGTCCGATGTGACCGAGGAGGACGGCCCCACCCGGATCGTGCCCTACGAGCGGGGGAAGGATGTTCCCTTCACGCCGCTCTACATCGAGTTCGGTGCCCTGGCCGATGCCGAGGTGTCGGCCACGGGACCGGCCGGCACCCTGCTCGTGTACCGGACCGACATCCTGCACCGCGGCTCCGACCTCACCGGCGCCGGTCGTTCCCGGTTCTCGCTCCTGGCCGACTATCAGGTGAGGGGGACGACGTGGGGCGGGAAGATGGCGTGGCCCAAGCAGGCGCCCGATCGATGGGCCAAGCTCATGCCCCAGTGCTCCGTGCGCGAGCGCGACGTCTTCGGGTTCCCGAGGCCGGGCGACGAATACTGGAACGAGCAGACGGTGGCCGATGTGGCCCGGCGTTACCCGGGGATGGACATGACTCCGTACCAGGCGACCGTTCCCGCCGGCCGGTAGACGACGGTGGGGCCGAGACGGAGGATCAGACGTCTGGTCACGGCGGCCGTGGTCGTGGCCGGCGTGACTCTGATCGGCCTCCCGTCGAGCGCTCGGGCCGGTGACGCCGGCTGGTGGAGCCCACCGCTCGGCAGCCAACCCTGGCAGTGGGAGCTCAGCCATCCGTTGGACGTCTCGAGCGCTCATGACATGGGGACGAACGACACGCTGCCCGACGGTCGTCCCGCACCCGCCCCGGTCATCTACGACATCGACGGCATCGTCAATCCGGCCGCGACCGTCGCCGCCCTGCACGGCCTCGGGAAGCACGTGGTCTGCTACATCGAGGTGGGAGCGGCGGGCGACTACTACTCGGCCGCCGAGGAAGGGACGTCCACCACTTACTACGGCCAACTACGCCGGGCCGGCGTCTTCGGGAAGTCGGTGAGCGGCTATCCCGAGAGGTACCTCGACATCCGCTCGCCGGCCACCGTCTCCATCATCGAATCGATGATCTCGACCCAGTGCGCGGCGAAGGGGTTCGACGCCGTGGAGACGGACATCGACGAGGAATACATGAGTAGGAGTGGCTTCGCCCTCACGCGGTCCGACGAGGAGACGTACATGACGACGCTGGCCGACTACATGCACGGCCTGGGCCTCGGCTGGTGGATCAAGAACCCCGACGACACCGGGGACAGGTACGCCACCGACATGTTCCCGCTGGCCGACGCCGTTCTGACGGAGCAGTGCAACCAGTTCTCGTCGTGTGGGTCGTTGTCCGCCTACGTCGGGCACAAAGCGGTGTTCAACGCCGAGTACCACCTGAAGACGTCGGCCTTCTGCGGCAACGACGACACCCTCGGTTTCAACGGCACCCGCTTCAACCTGGGGCTCACGGGTAAGCGGAGTCCCTGTCAGTAATCCGGCGACGGGCTAGTCCGGCGACGGGCTCGTCCGGCGACGAGCTCCGTCGCTTCCCGCGGCCATGGCCGACCAGTGTCCGCGGTGGGACATGATCGACGACCGTGAACTCGACGAGAGCATCGAGAACA
>DATNJD010000116.1:0-11507 GCA_035604075.1 Acidimicrobiales bacterium | reverse complement strand
ATGGCAGACGTCCTCCTCGGGACGATGCGCTCGAGCGCCCGTCGCAAATGCGACCGGCGTCGCGCCCACCACCTTCTCACAGGCGGTTACCACGTCACCACCCTGATCGACCGCCAATGACGCCCACGGTCCGAAGGGCCGCTCCGAGCCCACACCCGCCACGACCAGGGGGGTGCCCCGGTGTAATGCGCAGATCACGCCGAGCTCTGCCGGGCAGGGCTCGCTGAGGGGTCGGGCCCGTACCGTCACCACCACGTCGAACCCGACGTCGAGGGGACAGACCCGCCCCTGGACGAGGGCATTACAGGGGAAGGCCGGCTCGCCCGGCTCGTGGCAACGCAGGACGCCGAAACCGGCGTCCTCCAATGAGGCCGCCGACTGCTCGATGGCCCAGTCGTCGGTCCCCACCACCAGGACGCGGTGCGTGCCCCCGCCCTCATGCAGACCGTCAGACAGGTTGGACGAATCGTCCCCCTGGACGCGTCGCGCCGCCGTCACCGAACCACCCCTCGATCCCCCACAGCGACGAGTGTGCAATGCCCAAGCCACAGGCTGCGCTACGGCAGATCAACGTCAACCCAACAATCCTGGCCCCGGAGGCCCCCCCAGGCAGCGAAAGGCCCTGTCCTTCCGCTAATTTTTGCTTTCTGACCAAGTCCCCTTCCCAAATGTTGGTCAACACCACTACGGTCGGTGGCCGTGGCACTAGTTGGAGTGACGAGCCAAGGGGGGCAACAGTGAGAGCAGAGACGACGACACCGGTCTCTCACAGGAACACCGGTCGGGCGTGCGGACGCCTGCTGGTGGTCGACGACGACCCGGAGGTACGCGGTCTGCTGGTCCGGCTGCTCGAGTCCGAGGGGTACCAGGTGGAGGAAGCATCCACCGGGGCCGAGGCCACGGCGTCGTTGTCGGGCCGCTCCCCTGATCTCGTGATCCTCGACGTCATGCTCACCACGGAGGACGGCTTCGACGTCCTCGCCGCCATCCGCCGGACGAGCAACGTGCCCGTCATCCTCGTCACCGCCCGGGGGCGTGAGTCCGACCGGGTGCTCGGTCTCAAGCTCGGGGCCGACGACTACGTGGTGAAGCCTTTCTCCCCGGCCGAGTTGGCCGCCCGGGTCGGCACGGTGCTGCGCCGTGTCGGGCAGCGGCCCACCGCCACCACCGCGTCTCTCGATTTCGGGGACCTCGCCATCGACATCATGGCCCGGGAGGTCAAGCTGTCGGATGAGTTGGTGGAGACGACGGCCAAGGAGTTCGACCTCCTGGCCTTCCTGGCCAGCTCTCCCCGGCAGGTCTTCACCCGTGAGCAGCTTCTCGCCCAGGTCTGGGGTTCCTCCTCCGCCTGGCAGGACGCGGGCACGGTGACCGAGCACGTCCGACGCATCCGGCGCAAGATCGAGAAGGATCCGGATCACCCGCGCTGGGTCCGCACCGTCCGCGGTGTCGGGTACCGCTTCGAACCCTGATCAGGACCAGGCGGCCCGATTGGGCCGACTGCGCCAGTCCCCCGCTGCGACCCCGTCGCGGTCTCTCGCCTGCGCCCGATCGAGGGCTTGGCGCACCCGATGTCCGAGCTGATCGGGCGTGAACGGCTTGGCCAACAGGTCGGCGTCGTCGGCCATGGGGTTGCGGCCGACCGAACCTTCGTCGAGATGCCCGGAGACGAAGAGGACCGGGAGCAACGGCCACAGTTCGTTGACCTTGGCCGCCAGTTCGATACCGCTCATGCCGGGCATGACCACGTCGGTGACGAGCAGATCTATCCGTCCGTCGAGCGACCGGACCACCTCGAGCGCCTCGGCGCCGGCCGACGCCACGACCACGGCGTAGCCGCGCCGGTCGAGCTCGCGCACGGCCAAACGCCGTAGCTCCTCCTCGTCCTCGACCAACAGGATCACCTCGTCGCCCCTCTCCAGTTCGGGGGCGGACTCCGGAACCTCGGGTTCGACGTCGGCATCGGTGACAGGGAACCACAGCGTGAACGTGGTTCCGGTTCCCACCGTGGACTCCACCGTGATGTGGCCACCGGCTTGGGTGACCATGGCGTGCACGGCGGCCAACCCGAGGCCGGTGCCCCGGGCCAGACCCTTCGTGGTGAAGAAGGGCTCGAAGCAGTGCTCGATGGTCTCCGCATCCATCCCGGCTCCGGTGTCGGAGATCACGAGGGCGACGACCTGCCACGAACCGGGGAGCTCCGCCCCCATGACCCTGGTGGTGAATTCGATCCGCCCGCCTCCCGGCATGGCGTCGCGGGCATTGATCACCATGTTCAGCAACGCCCGCTCGAGCTCGGCCGGGTCGGCCAGGATCCGCCCCGGAGGCGATCCGGGGACGATGGCCAGCTCGACGTCGGCCCCGAGCAGGCGCACGAGCATCGGGCGCATCGACTCCATCACCGCATCGGGGTCCACCACCACCGACTGGACAGGCCTCCGGTGCCCGATGGCCAGAAGCTGGCTGGTGAGGGCGGCCGCCCGTTCCCCGGCGCGTTGGATGGCAGCCACGTCGTCGCGCCACTCGTTGTCGGCGTCGGGCCGTCGCAGCAGGACCTCGCTCGATCCGAGGATCACGGTGAGCAGGTTGTTGAAGTCATGGGCCACGCCGCCGGCCAACCGGGCCATGGCTCCGAGCCTCTCGGCCTGGTGGAACTGCTCGAGCATGCGCCGGCGCTCGGTCACGTCCTCCGCCACCACGAGGATGCCCGTGACGGCTCCCTCGTGGTCGAACAACGGCGCGGTGGAGACCGACAATTCGAGCGCTTTCCCGTCGGGACCGACGGTCTCCAAATCGGTTCCCACGGAGGCGACTCCGTGCGCCGTTCGATCCCACAGTTCGGCCAACACCGACGCGGCGGCGTCATCGGCCGACACGCGCCGCGCCCCTTCGGCACCGTGGTCCCACCCGAAGAGGGACCCGGCCGCCCCGTTCCACCAGCGCGCGTCGCCGCCCAGGTCAACCTCGGCGATGGCCAGGGGCGACGACTCGACGACGGCCCGCAGGCGGTGCTCGTTGCTCTGCACGGCCTGGTACAGCCGGGCGTTCACGAGCGCCACCGACGCCATCTGGGCCAGCAGCACCATGACCGATTCGTCCTCGGTGTTGAACGGACCACCGGGGCCGCCCAGCACCACGATGACGCGCCCGGTGGAGCCCGACGCGTCGGCCAGCGGGACGGCCAACCACGGCGTCGCCGGACGGACCGCCGTCAGGACACCCTGTCCGTCGTGAGGGGACGAGACCTCATCGGCGGCGGGGCCCGCCGGCCACCGGATGGGTCGTTCCGACGTGGCCACGAGGTGGCAGGCCACGCCGACCAACGCCGTCTGGGCGGCCGAGAGCAGTGCCGGCGAGGACACCTCGACGAGGCCGGGAATGTCCGGCGCGTCGGTCACCGGCGAGACCACGGCGGCGTCGGCTCCGAGGATCCGGCGGGCGTGGTCGGCGACGACCCGCAGGACCTCGCTCTCGGCCAGGGGGGCGTTCACCGCCAGCGCCGCCTCCATCAGTCGGCGCAACTGCCCGGCGTTGCGCGTGGCGGCGCGTTCGGCGGCGCGGCTCTCTCGCCACAGAAGCACCCGCTCGACGGCGATGGCCACGCGTTCGGCCAGGCCCCGGGCCGTCTCGAGGTCGGACGGGCGGTAGCCGCGCCGACCGGAGCCGGTGACGAAGCTGAGCGCGCCGAAGGACAGGCCCCGCACGTGCACGGGGACGATCACCATCGATTCGATGCCGGGCGCCGGCGGGGCCTCCGAATAGCCGCCGTCCTCCGCGTCGGCGGTGTCGGGTCCCCGGTACTGCGTGTTCATGAGCACCTCGGGTCGACCGTTGGCCATGACCCGGTGCACCAGGTCGTCGCCCTCGGGGTGCCGATGCACGGTCGACGCCAGGGGATCGCGAGCGCGCGATCCGCACGCCACCCGACGGACCTCGCCCGAGCTCTCGGCCAGATCGACGGCGAACCAATCGGCGAAGGTGGGCACGATGACACCCACCAGCCGGGAGAGAGCGTCGTCGTAGGACTCGAGGGCCGTCGCCATCTCGTCGCCGGCCAGAGCCAGGATGGAGAGGTGCAGACGGGCGTGCTCGGCACCGAGGCGGCTGCGCCGGGCGTCCTCGTCGAGGCGGGCCCGTTCGATCGACGCCGCCGAGCGATCGGCCACCAATTGGAGCAGACGCAGGTCACGCGAGCTGAAGCGGTGCTTCTTCCCCGTCCCGACCTGCACCACCCCGATCACGTGCCCGCCGACCAGAAGGGGGGCGGCCACGAGTGAGACGACACCTTTCTGGCCGAAGGTGGCGGCCAAGGCGCTGTCGGCGACGTCGTTGACGATGACGGCCTCCGCCCTCTGGGCCACCACGCCCACGACCCCCTCACCGACGTCGATGTCCACCCGGGCCTGGGTCTCGACCGGACCACGCGAGGCCCGCACGGTCAGGGTGCGGCCGTCGTCGGTCACCAGGTAGATGGTGGCCGCCTCGCCGCCCACCACCACGCACGTCCGGGCCAGCAGCTCCTCGAGGAGGGCGTCGAGGGGCAGGAAGGACAAGGCGGGGTCGGTCACCGATTCGATGGACCGCAACGCGCCGGAGGCGTCTCTCAGTCCCTGGCGGATCCGGCGCTCGGCCACCCGGCGAAAGGCCAGGATCACCACCACCATGACCCCGCTCGCCCCGGCGAACAGCCAGGCCAGGGTCACGGCGCCGGCCGACGACTCGTGGCCCGAGGTCAGGAAGTGAAAGACGACGATGGAGACGAAGGCCCACGTGCAGACGAGGGCGATCTCGCCCAGGAGCATGTGCCGGCCCAGCGCCTGCCGGACCAGCCTGTCCACGGCCGGGCCCGGTTCCCCGGGAACGAGCTCCGACCCGAGACGGGGCCGCCGACGTTCACCACCGAGGCCGTCGTGGCCAGCCTGGGCGTCGGTCGGCGCGGCCGGTGGCAACCCGGCGTGATCCCCGGTCGAGGACACAGGGGCGGAGGAGTCCCCGGGACGAGGCGGCCGGCCATCTTCGCCGGTCGATCCGCCGTCGAGCCGTGCCCCCAGGCTGGGCGGTTCTCGGCGCTTCACTGAAAACCCAGCGTATCGGACCGACCTTTCCAAGCGGGGACAAAAATCCCACGGCTCGTTGCGCGACCGCCACACAACACGGTCACACTAACCTTGAGGTCGTCCACCCACGAACGGAGCGGTCGTGTTTCGCCGCGGTACCCACAAGGAGAGCACCGAGCCGCCCCGCCACCGGCGCTGGGGTTACCGCGCCCTGATCGGCGTGGGGGTCCTCCTGGTGGCGGCGGCCGTGACCTGGCAGGTGCGGGCCACCGAGTGGACCACCCATTCCAACCGGGTCGGGCAGTCCCTGATCGAGAAGATAGAGAAGGCCCGACGCCTGGCGGCGGCCAAGGCGGCCACCGACCGGACGACGGGGACGACGGTGCCGTGCGTCTCGTCGACTCCCGCCGGTGGGCCCACGGGCCTTCTCGTGATCCCCGCCATCGGCCTCACCGCCCCGGTGGAAGAGGGCACCGACGACGCTCAGCTCAACGTGGCCGTGGGGCACGTCCCCACCTCCGTTTGGCCGGGGACCACCGGCAACACCGTCCTCGAGGCCCACGACGTGAGCTACTTCGTGAACATCGACCAGTTGAAGCCCGGTGACGCCATCATCTACGAGACCCCCTGCACCACCTACACCTACGCGGTCCAGAGTCACCAGGTCATCGCCCAGGGTTCCCCGGTCTACAACACGCCCAGCCCCACCCTCAGCCTGGTCACCTGTTGGCCCACGAACGCCCTGTGGTTCACCCCCTCCCGCTACCTCGTGACCGCCAGCCAGATCGAGACCACGCTCAACAGGGGGGCCACCGACGTGAGCGCCGTGCCCCTGTCGGCCACGCCGCCCACCGTGCCCGCACCGGCCCCGCTCGTGGCCCAGGGCCTCACGCTGGCCACGAACTCCATCCTCATGGGGACCATGTCGGTGACCGGCTCCGTCGACCCGACCTGGGTCGAGGGCCCGGGGCCTCTGGCCGTGCAGAGCTCCGCCGTGGCGTCCTTCATCGGCGGCGTGAAGTCCCTGGAGCAGGATCAGCTCGCCTGGTGGAGCGCCATCGCCCCCGGCGTGCCGGCCCCGCCCCAGCTCGTGGGGGCCCAGATCACCGGCTACGACGCCAGCCTGGACGTCACCGTGACGGCCACCGGCACCGCGGCCACCGGCGTGCAGCTGACCGACACCGCCACCGTCGCCGGCGGCCATGCCCCGGGCCGCTACGTGATCACGGTCGTCCAGGCCGTCTCGGAGGGCCGGCTGCTGATCACGGGCTGGAGCCTCCGCCCCGCCTGACCCGTCCGAGGCACGATCCAGTCACGAAGGTCCAGATGACCGGCGTGATTTGGCCGAATTTTGTGAAAGCCGTGGGTTTGAGTTGTCCGGCGGGGCGCAGTCTTCCGGATGACGGGAACCGATCTCCGGCCGGTCCGGGTGCCGCAAAGGCGTCCGGTGACCCGAGCGGGGGGCCACGGCGACACATCGCCGTGGCCTGGAAGCGGGAAAGGGAAGGGGTCAGGGGGGCGCCGCCCTCGGTGATTACGCCGAGGGCACGCAGACCCCTCCCCTACCCGCTTTCACGGGCGCCGAGCAGGACCTCAGTCGTCGTCGGGGGCCGACCCGTTCGGCTGGTGCCGGGGGCGCCAGAAGGGCGGGATGTCCCGGGGCCGCCGCGGCTCCGCCAGCAGATACCCCTGGTAGAGGTCGCAGCCGAGCTGACGGGCCACGTGGCGCTGCTGGCGGTTCTCCACGCCCTCGGCGATCACCCGCAACCCGAGCCCGTGACCGAGGTCGGTGATGGCGGCGACGATCCTCTCGTCCTCGGTGTCGCTCCCCAGGCCCATCACGAAGGAGCGGTCGATCTTCAAGTAGCTGACGGGCAGGCGTTTCAGGTAGCTGAGTGACGAGTACCCGGTCCCGAAGTCGTCGATGGCCAGGCGGATCCCGAACTCCCGCAGCTCGTTCAGCAACCCGTGCAGGCGGACGTCGTCGGACACGATCCCCGACTCGGTGATCTCGAGCATCAGAGCCCCCGGCGGCAGGCCGCTCTTCTCCAGCGCACCGCGCACGGCCGGAAGCAACTGTGATCCGTCGAACTGACGAGGCGAGACGTTCACGGCCAGGAAGGAGTCGTTCGCCTCGGGGTACATGGCGCGCCAGCGCGCCATCTGGGCGCAGCCCGCCTCGAGCACCCACTGACCGAGGGCGATAATGAGCTCCGACTCCTCGGCCAGACCCACGAAACGCCCGGGCAGCAGAAGGCCGCGGCGGGGGTGCTCCCAGCGCACGAGGGCCTCGAGACCGAGGACCCGTCCGTTGGCCAGAGAAGCGAGCGGCTGGTACTCGAGACGCAGCTCCCCGTTCTCGACGGCGGCCCGCAGGTCGTGCTCGAGCTCGAGACGGCTGCCGACCTCTTCGCGGAGCCCGGCGTCGAAGATGGCCACGCGTCCACGGCCGCGCGTCTTGGCCTGCAGCATGGCCATGTCGGCGTCCTGCAACACCTCCGACGCCTCGCGCCCCACGTCGGCCAGACGGACGAGCCCGATGCTCGGGGTCACCGTGAGCGTGCGTCCGGTGCTCAGCTGCACCGGGCGCGACAGGATCGACCGCAACTCCTCGGCTCGATGCAGGGCCGCGTCGGTGTCGGGCACGCCCACCTCGAGGGCGGCGAACTCGTCGCCGTGAAGCCTGCTCAGGCTCACCGCCCGGGGCATGGCCGTCCGCAACCTCTGGGCCACGGCCCGCAGGACCTCGTCTCCCACGGCGTGACCGAGAGAGTCGTTCACCAGCTTGAACCGGTCGAGATCGAAGAAGAACATCACGAGCCCGTCGCGCTCGGAGTCCCTGACCTTGAGCGCACCCTCCACCGCGGCGAGGAAACCGCTGCGGTTGGCCAGGGAGGTGAGCGGGTCGTTGCGGGCTTCCCAGGCCAGTCGGTCCAGTAGGAGCTTGCGCTCGGTGATATCCGACACCGAGCACACGACGGCTCCGGCCGTCGAGTCCTGGACATCGTCGATCGGACGCGAGCTCACCGACAACCACTGCTCTTTGCCGTCCTCGTCGCGCACGCCGATGACGACGTCGGACGTTCCCTCGTGCCGGGACAGGGCCACGGCGAGGGGCAGGTCGTCGGGAGCGAAGGGGCTCGTGTCGTTCCTCTGGGCGGGGCCGCCGCCGGTGAAGATGGCATCGCCCCGGCCGCCGTCGAGGCGGCTGCCGAGGATGCGGACGGCGGACTCGTTGGCCGCCGCCACCGAGCCGTCGCGGTCGAAGACGATCACGCCTTCCTCGAGGGCGGCCACCGCGGCGGCGTAGCGCTGCTCGATGGCGGCGCGTGCGAGCGCTTCCTCCTCGGCGCGCTTGCGCTCCGAGACATCACGGAGGATCACTTGGTACGCGGGCTGTCCGCCCCACGTGGTCCGTACGCTCACGATGTCGACGACGAACTTGCTGCCGTCGGGGTGCACCATCGTCACCTCGGTGCCCTTCACGGCGTCGCCGGGCTCGTTCAGCTGCGAGAGGCGGGCGACGATGGGCCCGATGTCGGTCGGACTGATGAACAGCGTCATGGGCTTGCCCAGCGCCTCGGTCAGCACTTTCAGCCCGGCGAAGTGCAGTGCGGCGGGGTTGGCGTAGACGATGATGCCCTCTTGGTGGACGATGATCCCGTCCGGCGAGTGCTCCACCAGCAGCTCGAGCCGCTCCCCGACGTCGGCCGTCACCCAGGGCACCGATCCCGGGTCGCTCACGTCGGCCATGATCCCGAAGAAGCCGCGGGCGTCGGGGAGCAGTGTGGCCCGGATGAGGATCCGGTGGACCACGCCTCCCGGCTCCTCGATCTCCTGGATCAGCTCGTAGTTGTCCCACACCACACCGGCGCGCACGGTCTCCTCGATCGGTGCCAGGAGCACGTCGCCGAGGTCCTCGAGGGTCACCGGGCGACCGTCGGGACCGGGTGGCACGCGGTAGCGACCGCCGGCCGGGGGATTACGGACGAGGGATTCGAAACGGGAGTGCCAGACGGGCCCCGGGCCGGTGGTGGTGAATTCCCACGTGGCCACGCCGGCCAGACCCGACAGCAGGGCCAGCCGTTCGGGGGTGTCGCCCCCGGTGGGCGTCGACGCACCCGACGATCCCCCCCACACGTCCTTGTGCCCACCGCCGTTCGGCGCGCCGCCGTGTGGTGCCGTCGCGGGGGCGTTCTGAACCAAGCCCAGGCGCGCATCAGGCATGCCTATCTATCGGTGCGCGCCACCGTGACCTTTACCTCGACACGTGCCTCGGCACGGCCCGGGGTCACGATCCGCGCGGAAACCCCGCACTTTGCGACCAATTCCCGAATGACATCGTTGTCATTCGTAGAAAAAACCCCTTGTACCGTGGCTCCCCCGTCACGAAGACGGTTTTGCGTCTTTACGCCGTACTCAGAAGCCCTTACTGTGGGCAACTGTTGCCATTGTGGCTCATGAGTCACAAACGACCAAAGGGCCAAGGGGGGTGGGAGATGTCTACGGGACCGGCGAGGACGTTGGAAACATCGTTCCCCCAACGACCCGTGTCGATCTGCGGCATCGGTGCCGTCAGTGGCTACGGCTGGGGCGAGAAACTCCTCCGGGAGGGCCTCTACACGAGCGAGTCGGCGGTCCGCTGCCACCGCGGCTTCTCCCCCGCCTTCGACGACGACTGGGGCTGGGTGGCCCTGGTCGACGATGCCGGCGACCCCGAGGACGGGCCCAGCCGCATCATGCGGGCCGTCCGTCACGCCGGGCGCGAGGCGGTCCACAACGCCTTCGACCGGGGGTGGCGACCGGGCGGGAATGTCGGGCTCATCCACGGCGTCGTGCTCGGCGACGTGGACCACTGGGCCGACTACCACCACCGCCGGGGCGCCGGAACCACCAGGCGGAACTGGCTCGAGCTCATGCCCTCCACCGTGCTCATGGGGTTCATGAAGGAATTCGACTTCCACGGCCCGTCCATGAACGTGACGGCCATGTGCGCATCGGGCGTCGTGGGTCTCCTCACCGCCCGCCTGTGGATCAACGCCGGTCTCGCCACCGACGTGGTGGTCATCGCCTCGGACCTCTCCGTCTCCCCCGAGAACGCCAAGTCCTTCGGGAACCTCGGCGTCCTGCACGTGGACGCGCCGCCCTGGGACGTCTGCCGGCCATTCCAGGAAGGCAGCCGGGGATTCAATCCGGGCGAGGCCTCGGTGGCCATGGTGGTCTCGGGTCGCCCCCGGGCGTCCTACGGAACCGTCCTCGGCGGGGCGATGTCGTCCGACGGCTACCACCCCGTGTCCATCGCCCCCGACTTCGCCCAGGTCCGCCGGGCGTTCACCGGTGCTCTCGACGATGCCGGGGTCCTCGGCAGTGACATCGCCTACCTGAACGCGCACGGCACCGGAACGGCGCAGTGCGACGGCGTCGAGAGCGCTCTGTTCGACGAGCTCCTTCCCGGCGCCGAAGGCATCTTCTCCATGAAGCCGTTGGTCGGTCACACCCAGGCGGCCTCGGCGGCCATCGAGATCGTGGCCAGCCTCTACGGGTTCGAGACGGGCGTGATCCCCGCACCGCGGCGGATCTCGAAGGGCCACCCGAAGCTCCTCGACGGCCTGACGGCCTGCGCCGAAGGGCCCATCATGAAGTCGTCGCTGGGCATGGGTGGCCACAACGCCTGTCTCGTCCTCGAGGCACCTTCCCCATCGGCCTGACGGCCACCTAATCGGGCACGCCCGACGAGCACGGCCGCGACCCGCCGGTTAGGGTCATCGACCATGGATATCGGCGATGTCGTACCTGACTTCGAGCTGCCCGACGAGACGGGGACCGTCCGCAAGCTCAGCGACCTGCTGACCGCCGGCCCGGTGACCTTGTTCTTCTATCCGGGGGCGATGACCTACGGCTGCACCAAAGAGAGCTGCCACTTCCGTGACCTGAAAAAGGAGTTCGAACAGGCCGGAGGCCAGCGGGTGGGGATCTCGGCCGACAAGGTCGAGAAGCAGAAAGAATTCTCCGACAAGTACAACTTCGACTTCCCCCTGCTGTCCGATCCCGACCGCACCGTGGCCGAGATCTTCGGAGTCAAGCGAAGCGGCGGTCTCGTCCCCGTCAAGCGCAACACCTTCGTCATCGGCACCGACCGCAAGGTCATCGGCGTGATCAAGAGCGAGTTGAGCATGCAGAAGCATGCCGATCGCGCTCTCGAGGTCCTGCGCCAGCATTCGAGCGTTTAGGCGGCCGTTTTCCCGTCCTACGTTTCCCCGTGGCCCTAGGCTCGGGAGGACCGGATGCTTCTGGACGGGCACAAGCGGAGGGAACCCATGAGCCGGCTACGCACACGCCGCGCGGTCGCGGCGGTGGCCGCCCTGATCGTGGTGGGCACGAGCACCGGCATCCTGGCGGCGACGGCGCTGGCGAGTTCACCCCCCGACGTCACCACGGCGGCCTACGACA